>CAVYEU010000097.1:0-24379 GCA_963767415.1 uncultured Eubacteriales bacterium | reverse complement strand
TATGTGCTAGTCTGCTCGACGACGTTACGTATTGCTATTGTGCATATCTTATACCTAGTTCGAATCTTAATGCACGGAATTGGTTAAATTCAACACCTAAATATGGTGGTACTTATCATGGTTATCTTAGAATTTATGATTTATACTCAGATTATAGCAATGGTGGAAAACCATCTGATATATCTTCATATACTTCATATTCTAATGGAATGTATAATGCCGGTGGTGGTGCAACTTGTATATCTCTAAGACCTACAATATGTCTTAAAGATGGGTTATATAATTCATCCGGGTATGGGTTTAGTAGTAACCCATATGTTTTAAGAGAAGGATCAGTTAATCCTCCAATGGATTTTACTACATTTCAAAGTAAAGTAAACAGTTACTTAGAACCTATTTTATATAATGATGGTGTTGATTATAAAATAATATATAATAACGGATTTGACACAGATACTTATAGAGCTACTTCATTAACTAATATCCTTTCAGATACAAATATTGCATGGCGGTCTGATGCAGAGCACTTTTTTTTAGACTACAACCTTAATTACAGACCAGAACTTGATGCAAGTACATCTGCTGGTGTTAATATGAATAATGTGTTTAAATCATCTAATTTTATAAACCCAAATATTTGTTGTATAATTCTTAGCAGTCCTCAATCTCAATCTAGTCTTACAAACTTTGCTGCAATAGAACATCTCCAAATAAAAAATACAAGTTTTGATGCTACAGATATTAATTTAGCACTTATTAATACAGGAGCCTATATAATTAATACCTATAAAGATACACCAGAATATAGCTATTATTTTACCCTTGGATCTGAATTTATTTATACGAATATATATAACGACTATGAATCTGATCCTAAAAATAAAGATAAGTGGATCTATACTCATAATCCGAACTTTTTCGAGAATCCAATGGGATTATCGTCCTACTCTGGCTATCAGTTGTATTCGCCAGTTCCTATTCTTGATAAGGTTGGCGAGTATCTTGTCCAATTATTTGCACAAGATAACCCAAAGTCAGATCCCAGGTTTGACAACTATAAGAAATGGTCATCTCCAGCAACGATGAAAGTATATATACACAGACCACCGGTGGCAGACTTTACTTTAAGTGCTCTTACAAAAAAAACGTGGAATTCAAAATGGAGCAAATGGGATTATACAACTTATCCAATAGTTATAGACAATAGCTATGATTTGGATCATATATCCAGAAGCGATAAAGGTATTGCTGAACACCGCTGGCAGTGTGCTAAGGTGACTCTTGGTTCTGGTATTGATGGTAATACTTTTTGGACAGACGGTAATTTAGCATCCTGCTATTCTACCCTTGATTCAAGTTATGATTATTATGTTAAATTGGCTGTTAAAGATTTAGAAGGCGTCTTAAGTACTCCGGTTACTAGATCTTTAAGTATCGCTAGTATACCACCAACTATAATTAATAAAGCTCCTGCTGTGTCGGCTAATCCATCATCTGGTACTCATACAGCAAGCATACCAATAACTATTACTGTTGATGATCAAGGAGAGAACGACTTTAGTATACTTTATTATCAGTTTACCAATTCAGCAGTTGTTAAGCCTGTTACAAATTGGCTAACCAGTGTGGGTTCTAAAATAAAAGATGTTGTGCTGAGTACTTATGGTAGATGGTTTTTGCACATGGAGGCGTGGGATAAAGACAACAATAATACTTATGTAATCACAGGACCATATATAATAAATAAACCACTGCTTGTATCTGCTGATCCTATTACATCAAAAAGTGATTCTAATATACCTGTAAAGATAACTGTAAACGATCAGGGAGATAATGATTTTAGTATACTGTATTATCAGTTTACACAATCTGCTACAGTCGAACCTACAAGTGGATGGCTAACACATATAGGAAGCAAAACGGTGGATACTTTATTTGACAAACATGGTACATGTTTTTTGCATATGCAAGTATACGATACTATGGGCAATCGCACCTATGTTATAACAGGGCCATATTCAATTAATAGGCCACTGCTTGTAACTGCAAGTCCTTCTTGTGCAACTAGCTATTACAATATACCTATTACGATGACTATTGATGATCAGGGGGAAAATGATTTTAGTATATTGTACTATCAACTTACAAATTCAGCTGTTGTTGAGCCTATAAGTAATTGGTTAACACATACAGGGAGTAAAACAAAAAATATAGTACTGAATCAGTCTGGAACGTGGTTTTTGCATATGCAGGCATACGATATTTCAGGCAAACGAACATATGTAATAACGGGACCGTATACTTATAATCCAGTATCAGCGACAAATATAAGGGTAACATGGATTCCACAGTTTGACTGGAAAGGGTACTACTTTGACATGAATGCACCAATGACTTATTATAGCGAGAGTAATCTACCGGTACAAGGATACAAAAGATGGAACAAAAATACTGATATATATGCATCAGGTATGCCAATAAATAATTATGGATTTACAAACTGGCCTGCTGTTGGAATAAAGGCTGATCTAAAGGTTAGTGGCAAAATAGATATAAATGGTTCGCCAGATAGTGCATACTTTATTGCTGATTATATGCAGCATGTAGATTATATCTCGCGATTTCCACAGCATGTAAATATCCCGATAACCCATGAGAGTGGGAATACCTATAAATGGGAGTTCATTATCCCTACCCATACTCAACAGGAATCAATAATAAGTTTTCGTCTTAGGATGATTAAAAACAAGGTTGAATATGATGAGAAGAACTGGTCAGAAAACTGGCATCAAGGATGCGAAAGGCAAATATTCTACGTAAAAGGCGATGTCCGCGATAATTTTTACTTTGAGCAATCAAATTGAATTTTATAATACTATCTGAAAAATAATAGAAAATAATAGGGACGTGTCTTTACTATTGATAAGGCTTATTATATTTATCAAAAGTAAAGACCTGTCCCTAATATTTCCTGATCTTGATTTGCAATTAAGACGTCGTGGAATTGATACTAATTTCTAATTTGGATTATCTGATGTAGATAGATTTAGGGTACCAAGTGGTACATCTGAGTATGGAAGTATATTTATGTTCAATGGGATAATTACAGGTATAGCGTTGCCAGGAATCTGAATTTTAATTCCCATTTTTAAATTTGCTTGTGGATAATTATCAATATCATTTGATAAATATGGGTTTACAAACTGGTCAATATCAATAATTGGTTTTATTAGGTTACTGGTTGAGTCATAATAAGTTTTAGGTATTCCAGTAGTACCTGCGAAAAGATTTGGGATTACTATTACAAATTTTTTCGTATTCAATGATGTAGCTGGGTCTAATCCATAGTTCGTATTAAATACATCAGATTCAAAAGGTGATGCTCTTATAATTAATTTGTTATAATTTATTGAAGATACTATAAAGTAACCTTGCTTCATGCCTATTCTTTGACTGTTATCAAGTTTGATTAATCTGGTATATATGTTTGCATCTGGTGAATTAGTTACATACTTTGCAGTAATGACGTTACCAAAATTAATTTTAAATGGATTATTTACGTTGTTACTATCAAAAGCGAGACTGGATGCTACTGGCATATTACTTGAGTCAAACTTCATATATCGATCTAGAAATATACTTGGGAATTCCTCCGTATAATCAGTACCATTATAAGTCATTATTATACATAAGGGTAATGGTTGTGAAAGAGCGATTTTGTTTATGCTAAATGTTTCTGTACCAAAATAAGCTTTGCAATCCCAAGGATTGCTGTCACAAAATGATATTTCAGCATAACCTAAGTAGACTCGGCTTAAAAAAGCAATACATGCAATAAAAAGTATTATTACTAATTTAGTACATTTCATAATAGGGTCACTCTCCTCGAAAATATTTGTATATATTACTAAAATCCAGTTGGTACAAGATTTCTATTTGTGTTTATAGTTACATCAAGATTTGTAATAGACGGATCAGAACTTTCATTGTCTGAAAAATCGTAATCCCACTGTGTGATAGGTATTGGTACAACAATTTTGTAATTAGGGTCAGATGCTTTTGATGTATAGGTAGTTATATTATTATTAGCATCCTTCTGAGTAATATACGTTTGTATACCTAGAAGCAGTTTTGAGTTTGGTTGAAATAAGTTACTATCGCTAAGCTGTAAGACTTGATCTTGTATTTTCTCGGTATTATTAGATGCCAAAATTTTAGTAGTACCTAAGAGGTTTTTTATAACGACATAGATTTCCTTGATTTGATCTTTGTTACTTTTAGGTTTAACTAATATACGATAATTGTCATTATCAGTACTTGCTTCTTGATTGTATATATATTTTTTTACACTAAAGTAACCGGGAACAAGTGAATCTATATTACCTTCTAAACGAGTATCTCGCAGTAAGGTAACATATTGATATTGAGCAGAGCCATCTTGCTCAATTACTCGTTTTTTGTATGCGATTTTAATATTTGCAGTTGATAAGTCAATTGACCCTAGCTGTGTATAAATATCAAAAGAAGCTCCAACTCTATAGCATCTATCTAAAACGATCTCTGCGCTATTCATCTGTAATAAAGTTGAATTTTGATTTGCCTTGATCATTAAAAATAGGGGCAATTTTTGACCTAATGATATTTGATTCAATGAGAAAGTATCTGTTCCAAACCAGGAATAAGCAGTTACATCTGTGTAGTATTGTATTTGATTCGTTGCAATGCTACTTTGTATTGATGAAGTATCACCGTTGAATAAAATTACTTCAGATATATATCCATTCCAATACTTGATTGAGTCATTTGTGTTGTAGCCAATTGTTGATGCACTTAAACTTGATATATTATTCCAAACTATAGATCTTAGATCAGTGCTTGGTGAAAATGAATTACTTGATTTATTATTAATTAATAAACTGTTATTACTACTTGGACCATATATAAAACATTGGTTTGTACTTGTTCTGGCACTGCTAATTTCTGCTGCAATTGAGTTGATATTTTTTTGTGAAAAATTTAAAACATCATTAGAGCCGTCAAATTTTAATGTAGGGTTACCATTTTTCGTAATTAGGGTATCGTTTAATACTATTTGAGGTTGTTGATTATTTGCCGTTTGGGTTGCGTCAAAGCCATTTCCACTTTGATCATACCATTTTGATACAAATGCATTTCCATTGCTATCACTTGTAAAATTTAAAAGTGTTTCAACATCTAATGAACCAGAAGGAGTAAAGCCTATATCCATGGAATTCGAAGAACCGTCATTAACTGTGATGCAGTGACCATTGTAATCATTGCAAAGCTTTCTTAAACCATACACCCCGAGTAACGGAATTGTATTGTTCCCACTGGAATCAACCGGATCTATTTTGTCTAGCATCATTTGTGTATTATAATACTGCATTTGATCATTAGCGATAATATTTCTATTATTAGTATCAGTAGAATTAAGAATAGTATTATTAAATAAGATAATTTCGGATATATTACCTTTCCAATTATTGCTACTAGTATCACCAATACCAATTCTATATCCACCAGTTGAGGGGCTTGCTGGTGAATTGCTTGTTACAAAAGATTTCAGTCCAGATAATGTTGATGAAGGATTGCTATTTCTGAAATAATTTGTGTTGATATTATTAATATAAATATTATTTCCACATATTATTGACACAGCTCTGTTACCCGAGTCTGCATACATTCCCGCAGGCCCACTTCCGCTCACAGGATTGTCATAAGCACCAAGGATTCCTTCCCAATCCGAAAATGTACTTCCACAATTAGAATCAAACACAGCAGCAATGTTTTCCCAACTTATGGTTTGAGGGTGGGATACCAAATTTAAACAACATCCTGATATAATATTGAAATTAATTGTTGCTCTGCCGTTTTTAGTTAATAACACTCCATATGATACAATTTGGGGTTGTAAGCTTTGATTAGTTTGTGTAGCATTTGTGTTATTAAGGCTTTGATCGTACCAAGTGGTAATAAATCCATTATTATTTCCAACAAAGCTTAGTAACGATCCGACATCCAAAGAGCTATCTTCATTAAAACCAATATCCTTTGTAGTATTATCAGAGTCTCGTCTTACGTTTATACACATACCTGAATATCGACCATATAATTTACGCAAACTATATGCCCTCACTATATCAGTAATATTGTTTTGAAAATTATCTAACAAGTAGGATGTTGAAAAATTATCAGCAAATATATCTTGGAGTTTAAAGCAATTATTTTTAAGTGATGATGAATTATCAAGTGTTAGCGAATTTAGCCCAAAAATAATAATTATTAGAAAAATAATTTTATTTAGTTTAAGTTTTATACTCATAAAATACACCTCCATGTGTTATCTTACATTTTCTCTTACTTTTTTTGATTTTATATAACCATTATTAAACTCAAAGTAGCTATCTCTTTTCATACGAATTATTCAGGCAATTACACTATTTACTTTGCTGATAAAAGGTTAAATTGATAAAGGAAAAATGTGGCCATTTTTTAGAATAATAGATCGCATCTTTTCTTATGTGAATAGACTAAGTATAGGATTATTGCTGTCTTCAAGTAGTTAAATAAATCCATATAAGCATAAATAAATATCTTTATATTATTATATTTCTATACTCAAAAGAAAACTCCTTTTTTATTTAGAAAAAACTTTTTATTATTCTTAAAGCTCTTATCGGGTTTCAGACTTTAAATTTTAAACATGCCAATAGACATAAAAAACATCAACTTTATTGTTGATGTTTTTTATGTCTATCCTACTAATTTATCCATTAACAATCCTGACATTCTATGAGGAATATCAGCGATCTCATATTTTTTGTTCGTTGGAAACTGTTTTACAACTTCATTTGTATCAATATCAACTATTGTAACTATTAATTCTTTTGTTTCGTTGTTTAAAGAGTATTCAACTTTCCTGCTTGTACCTAAAAGTTTTCTATTTAATTTCTTGAAAGATTCTTGCATCAACTTATCAGAAATAGTTATTTGCAAATCAGCTTTTTCTTCGATAATAGCTTCTTTAGCAGAAGTTTTTACTATATTATCACCTGTATCTTTATTTTGGTGAGAAGAATTAAACTGATTATTTATTGCATAAATTTGATAATCTAAATTTTTAATACTATAATCATTTGTTGAAGTATACATAACATCACCTCCTAATAATATTAACTATTAAGTTATCCAAACACAGCAATTTTATTTACAAAAACTATATAATAAACAATATTTACTTTTTAGAGTATAATTTAAAAAGCAAATTTTTTCAATATAAATATCGTATTTTTATTGAAAAAATTTAATAAAAAATATGATAATATAATTATGTTTTTGATTTTATAAGATTAAGGGGGGGAATAAAAATGAAAAGATTCATTTGTATGGTATGTGGTTATATCCATGAAGGGAATGAAGCTCCTGAAAAATGTCCTCAATGTGGTGCACCAAAATCGAAATTTATTGAAAAATCTGATGCAATATTAAATTGGGCTGACGAACATAAGATTGGCGTTGGAGCGGACATCGATGCTGAAGTATTAGAAGGATTAAAAGCAAATTTTACGGGTGAATGTACTGAAGTTGGAATGTACCTTGCAATGAGCCGTCAAGCAGATAGAGAAGGTTATCCAGAAGTCGCAGAAGTTTATAAACGAATAGCGTTTGAAGAAGCTGAGCATGCTTCAAAATTCGCTGAATTACTTGGTGAAGTTGTATATGCTGATACTAGAAAAAACCTTCAATTAAGAGTTGAAGCAGAATTTGGAGCCTGTCAAGGGAAAAAAGATCTAGCTACAAAAGCAAAACAATTAAATTATGATGCAATCCATGATACGATTCATGAAATGTGCAAAGATGAAGCTCGGCATGGTAGTGCTTTCCAAGGTTTATTAAACAGATATTTCAAATAAATTAATATTCCTTAGGATAACTCAGATTTTATCTCATGCTCGGTGACCCGGGGATAGGAGTTCTGTCAATACCCTAGTCCCCCGTGATCGCTAAGAGCAAAATGTTTACCAAGAAACATTATAGGTACATGAATCGCCACCAGTTTTTCTACAATCGCATTTAGGATCATGTTCAACAAGAACAGCTAGAGAATCACTAGGTTTGAATTTATTTGCCATTGCTTCAATTATTCCCTTATCAAAATCACAGGGATAGGGGTTCTTACATACAAATTTACCTCCGTGTGCATCAGTTGCTTTAAATTTATAGTCACCTATTTCTCCGTTTTTATGGTTCATATGATAAGCAACGTCTATAGATGATTTCAAAGTAACCATCCCTTTCAATTAATTTTGAATAACTTTTATTTAGAGGTCTAAATAATAACTATATATATATATTAACAATTCTATAAAAAATTAAGAATATCCTTCTTGACAAAAATAAAAAATTATTAAAATTTTTAGCAAACAAGAAACAGTGGCTAAGTACACCGCGGGTTTTAACCCGCGGTGTACTTAGAGAGAGAAATTTTGTTATCTCTGAATAGTTAAGGATCAATAGCTTTACAATAGTATAACGCTTTTTTTATATTGTAATATCTAAATTAGTATAATATAATTATTTTAAGAAACAAAAAGTATAAATATTCAGCATTTGTCATAGTACCAAGATTTAAGTTCGTACATATAATATTTTAGTGATACCTAAGATTTTTTTATATTAAAAAATTACAAACGTTTTATCAATAAGGAGTGAATATTATGCTTCAAAATGATGATTTTATTCAGGATTTTATTGATGAGGCTACAGTACATATTGAAAATACTGAAGCTAGCCTTTTAAAAATCAGCGAGAAGGATTATGACCCCGAAAACATAAATATTATTTTTAGAGCTGTGCACAGTATTAAAGGCTCTGGTGGTTTTTTTAGCTTAAAAAAACTTGTAAAATTATCACACATTATGGAAAGTGTATTGGGTGAAATTCGTAATGAAAAAATAAAAATTACTCAAGAGATCATTGATGTTCTATTACTTGCTAATGACTGTTTAAAGTCAATGGTTAATGATATCAATAATTCGGAAGATATTGATATCTCAAAACATCTATCTAGTCTTTCGTTGCTATTAAATACTGATCATCAAATATTAAGTGATAGTGAGAATTCTCAAAAATCTTCTACTATTAATGAACATATTATGGATGGGATGGAATCAGTACATGATGATATAAAACACGGGTACAAATTATTTATGATTGCTATACCCTTTAGTAATAATTCATATGAAAATAATACTGAACCTATAAACTTAATTAAAAGTTTTAAATCTATCGGGAAAATAATCGCTTCAAACGTAAATATAGATAAACTAGTTAAAAATGTGATTGATGAAGATATCTTAAAAGAACCTGTCCATAGATTCGTTATTTCGAGTGTTTTAGAAAAAAATCTATTACTAATAGTTCTTAAAATACCAAGCCATCAAATAGCTGAGCTGAGTTCAACTCTTGATGAAAAAGATATTAATTGTATAATAACAAATCAACCTTTAGAGGTAAAGAAAGATACTCAGAAAAATATAAATGATCAGACTCTTTCATCAACTATGAAAAATGACGATATAATGCAAAATTCGGTAGATGTAGATTCGGAGAATTCGAATACTCAGTACAAGATGAATCAACCTAGTCAGTCGGTTGTTGTAGAGGACAGCATCCGAGTTCATGTCTCATTATTAAATAATCTTTTAAATCTTGCAAGTGAAATGGTTCTTGGAAGAAATCAACTTCTTCAAATTGTTGATAAGAATAAGAATAGTATTCCAGGAATTGAAGCTATACTACAGAATATAGATAGGATTACTACAGAACTACAAGAAAAAGTTATGCAAACTAGAATGCAACCAATTTCAAATATTTTTAATAAGTTTCCCAGGATGATCAGGGATTTAGCTAAAAAATTAGGAAAAGAAATGGATCTTAAAATGCAGGGTAGTGAAGTTGAACTTGATAAGTCAATAATAGAAGCATTAGGAGATCCTTTAACTCATCTTATTCGAAATTCTATAGATCATGGTATAGAACTTCCGCATAAGAGAGAGGCATTAGGAAAACGAAAAATTGGTTTAATTACTCTAAAAGCATACCATGAAGGCGGATATGTAAATATTGATGTTTTAGATGATGGCGGTGGAATTGACTTAGAGAATGTTAGAAAAAAAGCTCTAGATAAAAATTTGGTTACTCATGCTGATCTTCAAAATATGAGCGATCAGGACGTAATGAAGTTACTATTTAATCCTGGTTTTTCAACTGCGGATGTAATTACTGATATATCCGGACGAGGAGTTGGCATGGATGTAGTTAAAACAAACATTGAAAAATTGGGTGGGACTATCGAGATGTACTCTACTTTGGGAGCTGGAACAACTATAAGGCTTATCTTGCCACTTACACTTGCTATTATTCCATCATTGATTGTTGATGTTGGTGGACAACATTTTGCATTGCCACAAATAAATCTTCAAGAGATAGTTCGTATCAAGGAAGGTGATGAAAATCGAAGAATAGAGTATTTAAAGGACGCTGAAGTTTTAAGACTGAGGGGAAGATTATTGCCCATTCTTCATCTTGCAGATATTTTAGATATCAAGCCACAAAGCGATTTAGGTCTAAACGTATCAGTAAAAACAGATTCGAATGAAAAAACTCGAAATCAAAAAACTCGAAATCAAAAAAATGAAAAAATTACAAGAATTCTTGTAATTAAAATTGGGATTAAAAGATTTGGTATTGCAGTTGATTCTATTCACGGAAGTGAAGAAATACTTGTAAAGCCCCTTCCTATTTACATAAAGGAATGCAAATGCTATTCAGGGGTAACAATTATGGGTGATGGAAAAACTGCTATAATTTTAGACCCTGAAGGAATAAGTCAAAAAGCAAACCTTAAATTTATTGATACTGAGTATGAAAAAGCAATTAAAGAAATTGATACCTTAAGTGAAAACATAAAAGAAAATCAAGATTTACTTTTATTTAAATGTTCTGGAGATGAAACCTTTGCAATTGATTTATCATTAGTTTCAAGGGTGGAAGAGCTAGAGGCTAGCCAGATAGAAAGAATTGGTTCTAAAGAATACATTCAATTTAGAAACGACGCACTAAGAATTATAAGACCAGAAGAGCTTCTTCCAATTACAAGGGGAGATGTACAAAAAGATAAATATTTTGTTATTATTCCTAAGCTTGCAGATAAACGATTTGGAGTTTTGACCCATCAAATAAAAGATGCTATTCAGATAAAAATTCAGCCTAGTCAGAGTTCTATTAAAGCAGTGGGAATCCTAGGTTCAACTATAATAAATGACCAAATCGTTTTATTAATAAATTTATATGAATTATTTGAATTAGCTGAGCCTGAAACTATTAAAATTATTGATGTGCCAAAAGAGTCTAACAAAAAGGAACACATATTGCTTGTAGAGGACACTCCTTTTTTCCAGGAGTTAGGAAGAAGTTACCTTGAAGCTGCAGGTTATAAGGTTTTAATTGCCCAAAATGGAAAAGAAGCGTTAGATATGCTAAATGACTATGAGTTTGATGCTATAATTAGTGATATTCAAATGCCTATTATGGATGGATTTGAAATGATAAAGAAGATCAGAGAAGACAAAAATCATGATAACATTCCAGTTATTGCTGTTACATCACTAATAGATAATAATAAGTTCTATAAAATTGGTATTGAGGCAGGATTTGATTCCTGCGAGTCTAAAATTGATCGAGATAAATTACTTGATAAGCTACAAATGGTTATTAAAAAGAGGAGGTAGTTTTTGTGGAAAAAATACTTACTTTTTATTTGGCAAATAATTTATATGGAATTGACATAGCACTTGTAAAGGAAATCAATCGCAATATTGAATGTACGGCTGTTCCTACTGCTAAGCGAAATATAATTGGCTTATTCAATATGAGAGGTCAGATTGTCACTCTTTTCGATCTTGCTAGCCTTATGGGACTTGAATCACATGATATAAGCCAATCTTGCGCCTGTGTAATCTTAAAATCTTTGAAAAACGATCCAAATCAAATTGGCTTTTTGATTGACTATTCTAGAGATGTATTAAATTTAGACCGTGCGGATTGTGAAGAACCTCCGGCAAATATAAACAATAGCGATAAAGAAGAGTTTATTCATTTTATTGTTAAGTTAAATGATGAATTGATAACAGTTATTGATCCATTTAAAATTATATCTGTCTAATAAGGGGGGGGGGGATTTTAAGTGAAATTCCTAAATAATTTAAAAATCAGGAATAAGATGTTATTAATTATGTGCTTGATAAGCTGTGTGTTTATTTTTGCAATAATATTTGTATTTATACCCCAAATAAGCAACATTGAACAAGTTATTCAAACAAATACATTCTTACACATTGAATATATGATCGAGACCCCGTATAGTATTATTAATTATTACTATCAACAGTTTAAAAATGGTCAAATGTCCGAGGAAAATGCTAAAGCGGCTGCAATAAAAGAAGTTAAACAAATGAAATATCCTGATAACGGGTATTTTTGGATTAATGATTATAACTGTAATATGATTTATCATCCCACATTAACCGGTGATCAGTCAAATTTGCAAGATAAAAATGGAGTAAGGTTTGTCTATGATCTAACCAATTTAGCAAAACAAAACGAAAATGGTTTTGGACAAGTTATGTATTTGTGGCCAAAACCTGGAGTTGTGAACCCAATTCCAAAGATGTCTTGTTCTAAGGTTTTTTCGCCTTGGAATTGGGTTCTAGGAACTGGCATATATCAAGTTGATATGATGAATATATTTGGTGATATTAATAAAATAACCTATTATATTATTGGTACAATGATTATAATCCTTATTCTGTCTGTATTTTTGATTTCTATTCTAACAATGTTTATGAATAAGAGTTTAAAAAAGATCATTACAAAACTTGAAAAATATTGTCAACATGACTTAATTGATCCAATTGATTTAGTACAAAAAGATGAATTTGGTTTAATTGCAAAGCTTGTTAATGAATTTATTAAAAATTCAAGTAGTTTATTGTTTGAAATAATTTCTTATACAAAATTATTGAATAATGCAGCAAATAACCTTATGGGTATTTCTTTGGAGACTGAACAGGCAAATAAAGAAACAGCTTTAAAGATCACTAATACAAATAATTCAGCTGAGGAAATAACTCAGAATAGTAACCTGCTTTTGACTTCAATATCTGACATTAGCCAGGAACTTAACTGCGTAGCATCAGCAGTTGAAGAAATGACAGCAACAATAAAAGGTATCGCTCAATTTTCAAAAGAAACATCATTAAATACAGACAATGTTAATAATTTGGTTCTAAATACTTCTAATAGTTTAAACAATGTATCAAGTTCAATCAAAGATATGTCTGGTTTGGTGTCAAATGTTGCAGAATCAATAAAAGAGATAAATACCTCTTTATCTGATGTTGATGTAAGGTGTACACGATCTATCAAAATAACAAATGATGCTGATAATATAGTAAAAAATACTAATCTTACTATAAAAAAATTAGGTTATTCTTCTGAAGAAATAGGTAAAATACTTAGCGTTATAAATGATATCGCAGATCAAACAAACATGCTGGCTTTAAATGCGGCAATAGAAGCTGCTGGAGCTGGAGAGGCAGGAAAAGGGTTTGCAGTAGTTGCAAGTGAAGTAAAAGAATTGGCAAAACAAACGTCAAAAGCAACAGAAAAAATTCAAGGGCAAATAGAAACTATGCAAAATAATATGACAGAGGCTGTAGATGCAGTTTCTATTATAAACAATGTTATAAGCGAGATAATTTCAATAACAAATAATATTGCATCATCAGTAACAGAACAAACATCAACTGTAGGAAGTATTTCAAATGCCATATCACTAGCAGCACAAAAAGCTTCAAGTATCAATAACGAAATTGTAAGTATTACGATGAATTCTATAGATGTATCTACAAACTCATCTGAAGCATCAAAATCAGTAAAAAATGTTTCTCAGGCAGTGTCGGATTTATTAATAGCTTCAAATGGGGTAGCAAAAAATACTGGAAACTTATTTTTAAAAACTCAAGATGTTTCAAGTTCATCTGAGAATATTTCACATTCAATCCATGATATTGCTAATAGTATCGATAGAATAGATACTGTATCTCATGAAAATCTTGAACTTTCTAAGAATACAAGACAATCATCAGAAGAGTTGTCAAAACTTGGACAGGATTTGAATATTTTAATAAATAAGTTTAAAATAAAATAATAACCAACTTTGAAGGGGGTATATAATATGAATAGCCTTAATGTCTTAATTGTTGATGATTCAGTAGTTTTTAGGAAAATTTTATCTCAAGTCGTCCAAGAGATAAATCCGAATGGGATTATACAAACAGCTGAAGATGGTGAAGCAGCGATTATGGAAGTGTTAAAACAAGACTATGATGTTATTTTATTAGATATTGTTATGCCCAAATTAAGTGGTATTGATGTAATAAAATATATAAAGAAAGAGCGGCCTAAAGTCGAAATAATATTAACAAGTGGTATAGTTGCAAATGATGCCCAAATTGCTTTGGAAGGATTGCGATTGGGTGCAATGGATTTTATTTTAAAACCTAGCAAGGGAACTCCTGAAAAGAATAAAGAAGCATTAAAGAATATATTAGAAAATTTATTTTTGCAGATATCTAACAAAAATAGTCTTTTAAAGAATATTGAAATTACAAAAGCGTATTGCGAACCTTTACTAAATAATCTTAAACCCAAAGTTAATAGAACTGTACCTAAGATAATTGATACAGTTGTTATTGCTTCATCAACGGGAGGTCCGGTTGCATTAGAAAGAATCGTTGCAGACATAGAATCCAATTTTAACAAACCAATTTTTATAGTTCAGCATATGCCGGTTGAATTTACTAAAATAATGGCCAATTCATTAGATAAAAAATGTGCTCTTAAGGTTGTCGAAGTAAAAGATGGTGATGTTGTTCAAGGAGGCTATATATATATTGCTCAAGGTGGAAGCCATATGACTGTAGAAAAAAATAATGATAAGCTTGTGATTAAAATAAATAAATCACCTCATGTTAATGGAGTCCGTCCTGCTGCAGATGTATTGTTTGAATCAATAGCCCAAGCTTATGAAAATAAAAACATTCTAAGTGTTATTTTAACAGGCATGGGAAGTGATGGAAAAAATGGGGTAAAAATTCTTAAAAATAGAACTACCTGTTATTGTATTACGCAGAGCGAAAAATCATGCGTAGTTTACGGAATGCCAAAAAGTGTATATGAAAGTGGTCTATCTGATGAAGTGGTCGACCTAGATGATATAGGCAGACGAATTCAACAAATTATTGTTAATAGGAGTTGATGCGAATTGAAATTTGAAATATCGCATAATGAGTTTGTACTATTACAAAAAATAATTGAAGAGAAATGTGGAATAGCATTAGGTAATGATAAAGCATACTTAATTGAGAGTAGGCTTTCTAATATTTTAAATGATTTTAGATTTTTGAATTTTGATGATGAAAAATTATCTGAAAAAATTATAGATGCGATAACCACAAATGAAACATTTTGGTTCCGTGAAAAATCTCCGTGGATCATAATGGAGTCAATATTATTACCTAAATATATTGAAGAAATCAAAGCAGGAAAACGAAGTACAGTTAGGATTTGGTCTGCAGCTTGTTCAACAGGTCAAGAACCATATTCTATATCTATGTGCATCGATAAGTTTTTAAAATCTAATTCAATCAATAATATAAGCCTAAAAAACTTTGAAATATATGCTACAGATATTTCTGGTGAAGTCTTGCAAATAGCAAAATCTGGGAAATATGATGCTATTTCAATTTTTCGAGGTTTAGATGAATATTATAAAAGTAAATATTTTACAAATCAAGAACGCATATGGGAGTTAACTGACTATATCAAACAATCTGTTAATTTTAAAAAATTTAATTTACAGAATGATTTTTCGCCATTTGGCAAATTTGATATCATCTTTTGTCGGTATGCCTTAATTTACTTTTCAGATATATTAAAAAAACAGGTTTTACGTAAGATAGCATCATCATTAGTAGATGATGGTATACTGTTTATTGGTAAATCTGAAGTTTATTTTGATAGCAATGAGTATTTTGATATAATCCAAAATAATAATGGAACATATTTTATATTGAAGAGGTGAGTTTTTGATGAAAATTCTTTCAGTTGACGATTCAGCTATAATTCGGAAAGTCGTAAAAGCTGGAGTCGAAGTTTTAAACTTTGAATTTTTAGAAGCATCAGATGGATATGAAGCTTTATCGGTATTACTTAAATACTCGGATGTTAAGCTGATTCTTCTTGACTGGAATATGCCGGGCATTAGTGGATTGGAACTGTTAAAAAGGTTAAAAAGTAATGAAGCATATAAAGACATACCTGTTATGATGGTAACCACTGAGAGCGAACAAGAAAATATAATAAAAGCAATTCAAGCTGGTGCTTCTCATTATCTGACTAAGCCTTTTAATATAGAAGATCTAATGAAGAGAATTCTTGAATGCCTAGGAGAAGGGGGAAATTAAAAAAATGACAAATAAGGCTCCAAGTGATCATTTTGAAAATTTTGAAAAAGAGTTTATTGAAGAGTGTTTCATAAATGCAATAAAGGAAGTTATAAGTACTGTCAGTTGTACTTATCTAGACAATATTGAATATACTAAGCCTGCGCATGATTCAGAACTAATAAGTGGGTTTGTGTCACTTTTTGGTTCAAATAAAGCCATAATTCAAATTTGTATTGATAAAAATTCAGCTAGTAGATTAGTTTCAAATATGATTGGAATAAGCGAATCCAGTTTGACAAATGAAGATGTTTATGACGGTGTCGCTGAAATTGCAAATATGGTTGCAGGTATGATTAAAACCTTTTTAGCCAAAAAGGATTATCAGTTTGAATTGATTCCACCATTTATTATAACTGGGAATGATTATTCAATCATACATACAAAATCTGTACCTGTAATTGATTTAAAATTCTTAGGTGACAATGATGTAATTATGTATTTACATTTTGTATTATTGTAGGAACAGCTAGATAATAAAATCTAGAGGAAGGTGAATGTATCTTTTATGTGGTATAATCAATTTTTGAGCATTTATAAAGCAGGTATTTCGCATGAATTCCTTTTTCACTTTAATATAAGAGATTTAGTTGATAATTTTAGATTTTTCAGTCGATTTATGTTTGAAGAGTTTATAAAGCCTAGAGGTTTTATAATTGTTGCTTTTTATGATATATCTAGAGGACTTACATTCTTAGAGCCTGGCATGGAAAAAGAATTTCATAAGATTACTCAAAATCAAGCACAAAACTTTATGACCTCTATGCCGTCAAAGGTTTTTCCTTATATTGATATAGCATTAAAGAATACTAAAATGGCAATATTTATTAATTACTTAGAGAAAATCGTACCTTCAGGAGATATTGGGGGTATGTCAACAGATGAACGTATGTCTCAAATATGGATTTGTGAATGGTCACAAGATTCAAAGGTGTCTTCTATTGGTAGCACAATATTTCTTCTTGCGGATAATATTGCTAATGTAAGCCGTGAGATTCTAAGATCTTCATATCGTATTGAACCAATACTTATGGAATTACCTAAAGAAGATGAAAGAAAAGAATATATTTCTTTTTTACTGAATCAGAAAGATATCAAAACAGATATTACTGTTAATGAATTTGCAAAATTATCTTCAGGGCTTACAAAAAAAGCGATTAAAGATATAAAATTAAATGCAGAGGCTTGTGACCTCCCAATCAGTTTTGAATTCATTAAAGAAAAGAAACATTCAGTTCTAAAAAAAGAATATGGAGATGTCTTAGAGTTTATTTATCCCGAAATAGGTTTTGATGATATTGGAGGAATGAGTAAAGCTAAGAATTATTTGAAAAACAATGTTGTTAATCCAATATTAAATGGAGATTTGAGAAGAGTGCCCATGGGTATTTTGCTATGCGGTCCTTCAGGAACAGGAAAGACATTATTAGTAAATGCTTTGAGCCGGGAAAGTGGATTTAATTGTGTAAAAATTGACATGTCGAGAATTTTAGGGCAATATGTAGGAGAGAGCGAAAAAAACTTTAAAAAGTGCTTATTAGGCGCTAAGTCTCAAGAGCCTGTTATCATATTTGTTGATGAAATAGATACTGCTTTTAGAAGAGGTGATAAAAGCGATAGTGGAGTTAGCAGAAACATTTTTAGTGAATTTTTGCAGTTTACGAGTAATACAAATAATAGGGGAAAAGTTGTATTTATTGCAGCAACAAATAGACCAGACTTGCTAGATTCTTCCTTAAAAAGGGCTGGACGTTTTGATAAAAAAATACCTATACTACTCCCTGAGGTTTGTGAGAGGGCTGAAATATTTAAAGTTATAATGAACAAATATAAGTTTTTAACAGATATTGAAGATTTTTCAATACATGCATCTTGTACAGAAAACTATACAGGTGCCGAAATTGAATTAATAATTAGAAAGGCATATGAAATTGCAAATGAATTATCATCAAATAATGTTCATAATATTAAAATAACTTCCGATATTTTAAAAGAAGCAATAGCAAAATGCAGACCTAGTACAAAAGAAATTGAATATATGACAGAACTTGCAATAAAAGAAATTGATGATACTGATTTATTGCCGGAAAAATACTTTAGAATATATTTAGGAGATGATTGATATGAATTTATTTAGTAGAATTGGATCTTTGATTCGCGGATTTTTTGGATTATTTGTAGGTGGCTTGGAAGAGCGCAATCCAGATGCATTATTTGAGGATATTAAAAATCAAATAGAAAAGTCACGCAAGGAAGCAGAGCATCAAATCGTTGATATTCAAACAAATGCAGAAATGATAAAAATAGAGATGAAATCTGCTGAAAAGAATCTAAGCTCAATTCAGGCAAGAATTGAAGCTGCAAAAAAAATGAATGATAAAGATATATTGGTTGAATTACTCATGCAAGAGGAAGAATTTATGAATATATATGAAGCTCACAAGGGCACATATGACAATGCAATGAATGAAGTTGCAAAAATCAAAGAGGATTATAGGCTTTTCGAATCAGAAATGAATGGAAAGCTCCAAGAACTAAAAACGCTCAAATCTCAAGCTAAGATGGCAAATTTACGGGAAAATATAAATTCAGTGAATGCTAAATATGCATCGAGTAATAATAAAGTTGGAGATATAAATAGTAATATTGAAAAAGCTCGTGATATTGTGAATAAAAAAACAGCTCACGCAAATGCAGTTGAATCATTAAATGATACAAATGTGGACTTAAAACTAAAAAAATTAGATATGAACACGGCTCGAGAAAGAGCATTAGCAAGAGCTGATGCATTGCTTAATAAAGGAGATGGATTTGAAGTTAAAGAAAAGAGTAAACAAGGAGAATCATCTTAATATAAAAATACGAAGTGAGGGCTAAATATGTATGATGAGAGCATAATTTACTCTTCAGAATATATTTCAATAACAAAAAAAGATGATGATTTTTACATTGAATCATTTAAGTGTGGAATGTCTGTTGAGGAATTTAATAAAATAATTTCAATTCATAATAATATTGAAATTACCAGTTTTTTAACTATCAAGAATACAATTCTTTTTGCGCCAAAACCTAGTTCAAAATTTGGAAAAGTCAAAGAGAAAATAATGATTGAGATATCTAAAGATGAGTTTAAAGCATATCTGATTTTATGCGTTTCGGAAAAAGAACTTTTTGGTAGCAAGAAGTCGGCTTTAATACAGGAGATTGCGGAAGCTTTAAGCAAAAAGGGTATAGTTTTTGGTGTTAAATGGGATCTGTTGGAAGACGATGGGTTGGTTAGCGGTAAGCAGATATTAATTGCGGAAGGACTGCCACCTGTCAATGGGACGGATTCAGAAATTACGCTATTTCAAATAAAAGAATCCAAGCCTGAAGTAAGAGAAGATGGGGCAGTCGATTTCTACGAACTAAACTTGATCAATAGGGTCTATACAGGAGATTGGCTTGGAGAACGAAAAAATCCAACCGCTGGAACAAGTGGGAAATCCGTTACAGGGAAAGACATTGCTCCATTACCAGGGAGAATGTATCCGTTAATATATAATCATAAAACCATTGAGGAGATAGAAGAAGATAGATATACAAAATTATACTCTTTATTAGATGGAGCAGTCAATTTCAATGGTGATACCATCGAGGTATCAAATCATATTGAACTTGCAGGAGATGTTGATTTTAAAACCGGAAATATTTGTTTCGACGGTTATGTTACTATTAAAGGTATTGTTATAGATGGATTCTCTGTTACTGCAGGAAGGGATATTGAGATATTGGGAGAATATGGAGTAGGGAGTGTTAAGGAAATTGAAAGCATATATGGATCAATATTTATTAAAGGTGGCGTTGTTGGAAAAAACAAAGCAATAATAAAGGCTAAAAATGATATTTATTTGAAATTTGCATCAGATGCCACTATAGTATGTGAAGGCTGTATTCATATTGGAATTTATGCCTTAAACTGCAATATTACTGCAAAGGAAGTAATATTTGATTCTCAAAAAAGTCAAATTATTGGTGGAACAATTAATGCTCAAGTACGTGTAGTGTCTTCATTTTATGGTACTTCAAGCGAAAAACTTACAGTTGTAAAATTAGCAGGGTTTAATAGAATATTATTAAAGGAAGAGTTACAAGAAGAGATCAATAGAATTGAATCTTTAAAGTTTGATATTGCAAAATACAAACAAGAATTAAGTTCATACCCAACAAACATGCTATCTTTACCAATTGAAAAAAGAGATATATATAAATCATTAATGAATCTATATCTTGATAAAAGAACAGAATTAAAAAAATGTGAAGACAATAGAGTAGTATTGACAAGTTATCTTAGAGTACATGGTGAAGGAGAAATTCAAGTCGGTAAAAAAGCATATCCAGGAGTTTGCTTTCGCATTAAAGATTATACAAAGGAAATAACTAAACCTGTTACAACAACAACATTTTATTATGCTGATGGAGAAATAAAGCAGATTTAGTTTAGGTAAACAACAATGAACAAGTTCAGATTTTTGCACTGTGCAGACTTACATTTTGATAAACCATTTAGCTATCTCAAAAATAACCGAACCGATAGATCAGATATAAAAAGACAAGATATAAGGGACGTTTTTAATAAAATTATTAATATTGCAAAGAATGAAGAAATTGATGCGATATTAATATGTGGAGACTTATATGAACATAATTATGTAAAGAAATCCACTATTGATTTTATTAATTCAAAATTAAGCGAAATTAATCATATTAAGGTCTTTATCATAGCTGGCAACCATGATCCATACCTATCAAACTCCTATTATAAAAACTACAGATGGAATGAAAATGTAACTATTTTTAATGATAGTTTAATGAATTTTTACTTAGAAGATAAAAATGTGAATATCTATGGATTAGGATTTATGAACTTTATTGAAGAAAGGTCTTTAATAGAAAATACTGACTTTTCAAATATTAACAAAACTGCAATAAATATTCTTATGACTCATGGTACCTTGGATCTTACAATTAAGCAAAATCTATATAACCCTTTATCTAGTAAAGATCTAATGAGTATTGGTCTAGATTATGTAGCATTAGGTCATTTCCATAATAGGAAGCATATGACCTGTCCAAACTGTCAGATAATTAATCCTGGAAGTCCTGAGCCCCTTGGATTTGACGGATCAGATGAACATGGGGTTTTTTTAGTTCAGATAGAAATTTTACCCTCTTTAGAAAGATTATTTGATATCAAGTATATAAATACTAATAAAAGAAGTTATGTGAGTCTAGAAGTTGATATTTCTAAATGTAAGACGCATGAAAAATTAATTCAAGAATTGGTAAAAAGAATACTTAGTATTGACAATATTTCAGATAATCCTGATGGATTTTTTTTATTGATAAATCTTAAAGGATCTCGCGAAAGAAACCTTCTGATAGATGTTGATACTCTGTATAGTACAGTCAAAGGTTACTGTTTTTATGCTAAAATTATTGATTTAAGTGTTGAAAAAATTGATTTCAATGAATATACCAATGCTTTGGGATTAAAAGGCATATTTGCTAGGAAGATTCAAGAGAAATTTAATAGCGCTTTCAACGAGAATGAAAAAAATATATTAATTAGAGCATTTAACTATGGTATAGAGGCTTTGGAACAAGGGAAATTAGATATATGAGAATAAATAATCTTGATATAAAAGGTTTTGGAAAATTTAATAATTTTTCTATAGATTTATCAGATAAAATGAATATAATTTTTGGTAGTAATGAGTCTGGGAAATCAACACTACAGATGTTTATTAAAGCAATGTTTTATAACCTAAAGAAAAATAGATTAGAGAGTGATTGGGTAATAGATGATATAAAAAGATATCAGCCCTGGAATCTAGTTGATTTTCAAGGCTCGATTTTGTATACCCTGGATGATAACATATCATTTCGTGTGGAAAGAAATTTTAGTACTAACTCTTGTATTGTTTATAATCAATATTTTGAAGATATTACGAATAATTTTGATAAGTCACGGGAAAGGGGAGTCTTATTTGCTAAAAGTCATTTTGGCATAACTGAATCCATTTTTGAAAATACTGTTTTTGTAAAACAGATGGAGACAAGGATAAGCTCGAATGATAATACAATTATTAGAGATAAACTTGCTAATCTTTATCAAACTGGTTCATTAGATACATCATATGGAAAAGCAACAGAAGTCTTAAAGGATGCCCTAAAGGATTATGTTGGTACTGATAAGACCTCAACTAAACCGCTAAACAAAATTAACACTAAACTGGAAGAATTAACAAAGCTTAAAAATAATTTAATTGAAAAAAGGAATTTAAGGCTAACTCTTAATACCGAGTTAAATGATCTTTATGTAAGAAAAGAAAAACTCTTAAATGATAGATCAATATGCAATGAATTCTTTTCCTTTTTCGAAAACTGCCTACATGAATTGTACATACTAGAGTCACTCCAGGAATCTTCTCATAAACTTAGCAAAGAAATTGACCAAGACAAAAATGAGTTACTAGAATATGAGCACAAATTATCTGAATATAAATCGTTTAATACACTAAGTGATGATATAGAATCCACACTGATTGTTTTGACCACAGAAATAAATAAGGAAAAAGAAGAGCTAAATAATATAAAAACATTACCAGAGGACAAAAAGATCGAGTATTTAGAACACAAAAAAAGATTAATAAATATTATTATATCAGTATGGGTTGCACTTGATTTACTCTTTATAATCCTTAGAATATTGAAATATAATACGCTGATATATTTCTTTTCAATAAGTCTGTTGATAGTACTTTTTAGCTTTCTACTATTTAAGTGTAATAGAGTTTTAAATACTGCTATTAAAGAGAGAACTTCACTTAGCTTGATTTTAGATGGTATATCAAGAGACCTACAGGATAAGCAAGGAAGAGTAAATGAAATATATAAGGCTTGTAGTGTAGATGATTTTCAGTCTTTCTTAGTCAAGAAATATCAATACAATAATCTTGTATTAAGATTTATTGATATTAGTGCCATCTTAGAATCATTAGAAAACGATCATGAGCAAAATGCTTTAGAACAAGCTAAAATACTAACACATGTTAGAGAAAAGGCTTTAGAAATTTTTCTTAAAAACAACTGTTCAAGCAATATAATATTTGCTAATTTTAACGAATCATTTTATAATAATATTGGTATACATACTTTACTAGATAGTAAAAGTACTATATCTGATAAACTTCATATTATAAATGAAGATATTAATACAATCGAACTAAAGATAACTGCAATAAACACTACATTAAATAATATAATTTCTGATGAATTTGATATTGAGCCTCGATTAGAACAGGTTGATAAAGATTTAGATGCTTCATACGATGATAAAAAATATTTAATTCAAACCAAAGATTCACTTGAAATAGCCCTACAGATGTTAGAAGAAGAAGCAAACCAAAGATCGTAGCCCATGGCGTAAGCCGTGGGGAAAAGAGCCCTCACCCCGCCTTCGGCACCCCTCTCCCGCGCGGGCGGGAGAGGGGATGGGGGAGAGGGAGCGCTCCCTTACCCATGGCTTACGCCATGGGCTACGTTCTTACGCCCGCTCCGGCGGGCTGAGATTCATCAACGAACTTCTGTTACATCGCGCTACCCCACAAACCGTTTTCACTCCGCACGTACCTGGACTTCCTTCTCTTCGGCAGCACCGCTTTTGGCTTTTAGCGGGAGCGTAACCG
>CAVYEU010000096.1:0-49949 GCA_963767415.1 uncultured Eubacteriales bacterium | reverse complement strand
TAGAGTCTTGAGCCTGTTTTTTAGTTCCAACAAATAAAATACTTTGACCACTCATAGCTACATCTCTAATAAAATAATAAGCTTCTTCTATCTTTTTTACAGTCTTCTGAAGATCTATAATATAGATCCCATTTCTTTCTGTAAAAATGTACTCTGCCATTTTTGGATTCCATCTTCTTGTTTGATGACCAAAATGAACACCTGCTTCTAATAATTGTTTCATTGATATAATCGACATATTACACCTCCATATAGTTTTAATCCACCACAACTTTCATTTTTGCAAATCACCTAAGATCAAGGCACTAATTGCAAATCAAGCTATGTGCGTATTTTTACGAAAGAATTATATCACATATACGTTTAGCATATCAAGATCAAATACAAATTTATTGTCATGTTATAAAAAGTACTAATTATCGTCAAAGACAAGAAATCAGTTTATTTTGAATATGTAGATATACTGTACTGACGGTCACAAAATAACATTTTTGTGACCGTCAGTACAAGTTAATACTTGCCTCATTAAAAAAATTATTCCCTCAGCAAGTATATATTATAATATTAATTTATACGAAAATGCTATAATATATTATATTGAACGGAGTGATATTAATGATTTTTGCTACTTAGTAAGCAACAAAAAATAATTCAATTACTAGATGACATATTTTAAATATAACACCGTTATTCTTTTATAGGTTCAATAATCATATTCTGATAGAACTCTTCCCTTGGTAAAAATGGATACAAATCTTCGAGCGGTTTTGAAACATTCTTTCCTTCTTTATTGACATAGCTGGATGCTTTGAAGACAATAGTCTCAACTGGATCAACAATAACCTCACATATTACTGGTCCTTTGCACTCTAGAACTTTAACCACTATATCTTTAATCATCTCACTTTTACTTATTACAAATGCGCTAAAACCATAAGCATCGGCTATTTTAGTTAGTTGAGGTAATGTTACACCACTTTTTGGGTTTGTTCCTACATAAAAACCTTCAAAATAATTTCTTTGTGTTGTTTTAATAGAACCATAACCATCATTATTTATAACAAAAAACTTTATAGGCAGATTTAATCTCTTTATCGTCTCAAGTTCCTGAATATTTAGCTGAAATCCGCCATCTCCATTTGTACAAATAGTCCGCTTCTTGCCACTTGCTATGCAGGCACCAATCGCTGATGGAACACCATACCCCATTGATCCTAGTCCAGGAGAATTTATCGAACGTTGACCCTTTTTAAAATTAAAAACTTGCATAGGAATATCAGCACACATTCCGGAGCTCCCAGGAACAAATAGATCATCATGCCTCATGTTGTCTGATATAACCTTGGCTAGCGCATAACTACTAACATAATCTGCCTTATTCATGTATTCTTTAGTTACAACAACAGGATATCTCTCATTCCAATCCTTACAGTGCATAATCCAATCAGAGCAGTCCTTCTTTACTAGATCTAAAGACAGCATCCCATTTAGAAATTCTTTAGCATCTAAACATACAGGTAGGTCAACCTTAAATTTAAACTTTTTCAATTCACTGGAATCGACATCAACAACTATCTTTATTGCTTCTCTTGCAAACAATGAGTGTTCATAACCGATCTGTCCAAAATCAAGTCTTGCACCAATTGATATTATAAGATCGGCATTTTGTTGAATAAAGTTTGCTGCGCGTTGTCCCGCTGTTCCTGGTCGTCCAAAAAAGTATGGGTTATCAAAGGATATGAGATCTGCCCCTTTCCAGGTAGTTAAGACAGGGATACCCAATCTATCTACAAGCTCAGAAAATTCTGATACAGCATTCCCTGCTCTAATACCGTAGCCTGCCATTATTACCGGTCTTTTAGAGGTATTAATCATTTCAATTACTTTCTTATATGTTGTTGGAGAAGTATTTTCTTTAATTCTAGCTGGTGGTGTAAATCTTAAAAGATCTTTTTCATCTATCTGCAACGCCTGTATATCTAGTGGAATATCTATCCAAACAGGGCCAGGCCTTCCTGTTTTAGCTATATATATTGCTTTTTCCAGATGAAATAATATCTCTTTTGGATCTGTAACAGTTACTGCGTATTTGGTTATTGGCTTTACAATATCAGCTACTGGTAATTCCTGGAAACCAAGCATTCTTACCCCCGAATCGCCTGCTATATCAGAGATTTTAACCTGTCCAGAAATAATCAAAAGAGGCACTGACTCAACCCACGCCCCTGATACTCCTGTGATAGCATTCGTCCCTCCTGGACCAGTAGTCACAAGTGCAACACCAAGATCATTATTATACTGAGCATAGGATAGCGCAGCAATAGATGCTGCCTGTTCATGCAGACAACAAACATAATTCAATCCACTTCTTCCTAATGAATCACATAGATGCATACACCCTCCACCTGAAAGCATAAATACATCTTTAATCCCATACTCCAAAAGATACTTAAAAACAAAATCAGATAATTTTATCAATTTTAATCAGCCCTTCCTATACTTTATAATGATATCAAAATATTATTCTTCTAATAAGATATTAACTGCATTGTATACGCTTGCCACTGAACCTTCTTTAAAATCTGGTAATGTATATGGTGGATTAATTTTAAATTGTTTATTAGTATAATTTGCTATCAATTAGTAAGCCTCTATCATTTCCATCTGGTGTATCACCAAAACAAGCTATTTCTGCATCTGTAGTTTTTAGTCTTTCTTTTATTTTTAGTAAAGCAAATAATTTTGGAGACATATTTGGATATATAGTTGTATGAGCAAAAATATCATCTCCTTTCTCTATAATACAATATTGCTTTTTAAAAGCTACATTTAAACACTCTTGAATTTCTTGTATAAAAAGTCTTTGCGAAACAATACTATCTTCTGGCATAACAAAGGTAATTTTTAATGGTTCAATAAAACATTTACCCCCGTAAGTTTTACTCGAAAGTATATAATCTGACGGAATTGTATTAGTCCAATCTTTTAATAAAAATTCATTAAAAATGGTTACCCCTTTTTTTATGAAAAAGTTTTTTTCTATCCTATTTTCTGCTATTACGCTATTATATACTTCTAATATTTTTAAAATATCGTTTTTTTCTAGACAATATTGATATAATTTCTTTATTTCATTTTTTGTTATTTCATATAAACCTACTCCATTACCTATTCCTATAAATACAGATTTTTCAATATTATTTTCATTTAATAATTTATTTATTTCTTGAATAATTCCTAAGAAAGCAGAAGCTCCAGAATCTGTTATTAAAACTACATTCTTACTTTTTAATAAGATTTTCTTTATTAGTTCTATCGGTTTATACTTAGACTCTACTGAGCTTTTAATTGTTCCATCAATATCAAAAACAAAAGTCAATATTTTCCCTTTAATGCTATTTAAAATTCATCTACATCTATACAGATAATAGGTAATTTTTGCCTCAATAAAGTACTTGTGTATGATTTTCCTGATAAGGGTTGCCCACTTAATATTATTAAATTTTTCATGATTACTTCTCCCTATATTAGTAATGTAAGTTGCTATTTCAGTATATAGAATATACTTTTATTTTGCAATGCTTAGTTTTTATGAGCTATTTGCGATATATCCTCGCCAAGAATTTCTGTTATTCTTTTGATAAATGGATTTATTTGTTTCGCAAAATGATTTAGCATTCCATCTAATTTTTTACCTGTAAAATCATCTGATAGCTTATTTTCGTGCCAAAAGTGAAAATCTCTATTCAAATGTAACAAAAATATTTAATTAAATCATTAATTAGGTTAGGGTGTGAACAGTAACAAGTTTTTTAATAAATATGGCAAGACATATCCTACATTTTGTTGATAATCATGCTAATGTAGGGTATAATAATAATATAAAATATTTTAGGCAGGTGATTTGTTATGGCAATCATGGAATCGGTCTTAAAAGAAGAACTTGAGCGGCTTTTGAATATGGAAAAAGCTTATATAGAAAAGATTAATTCTCTTCCCAAAGGAAGCATTAAAATAAAAAATGTTTCGGGCAAAAAGTACGTCTATTTACTTTATCGTGACGGTGCTTTCGTCAAGACAAAATATATCAACGCAAATATTGATTTATCGGAGCTTATAGAAAAAATTAATCAAAGAAAAAAATTAAAAGCCGAGCTTTTAGAAATTAGAAAAGACATTAAACTTCTTAGAAAGGTGGTAAAGAATTGAACTTACAGCAGAAAGCTTTTTGGGAAACAATTAAAATTTTTTCGGATTTAAATATTTTAGATGGATTTATTTTAATTGGCAGTTGGGCTGAGTATCTTTATGAGGCTTCAAACTATTTCGGTTTTAAATCTTATCTTAAAACCATGGACGCAGACCTTTTAATAAAGAATTTGAGGTTTTCCAAAAATGTAAAAGTTGATTTGTCAGAAGTATTTGAAAAGCATGGATATGTAAAATTTACTGACTCTTTTACAGGTGTTACAAAATTCTACAAAGATGGGGTTTTAGAGGTTGAATTTTTGGTAAGAGAACTTGGAAAAGGACAAATAGAGGCATACAAGGTTGATGGGCTTGGAGTAAAAGCAGAGGGGCTTCGGCATATGGAAATACTTTGTAACAATACCACTTGGCTGGATGTAAACGGATATTGTGTCTGTGTCCCTACTCCACAAGCATACATAATGCACAAACTTGTGATTAATGATAAAAGAGGAAATAAGAAAGAGAAGGATTTGAGGGCGGTTAAAAATCTTTTGAAATATGTCTTAAAGTCAGAGGACGAAGTTTTAAAGCTCAAAGCGGTTTATGATAGCCTGTTTAAAAATGAGAAAAAAAAAGTTGATAAGGTTTGTAAGGAAAGCAGTATAAGCTTTTGAAGGAACTTGCGAAGTAAAATCCAAACTGCGTGCGCTTTTTGATTCAGGCTTTGCTAGAATTTTTCATTTCTTCGTTTAGCCTCGTTCCTCTACCACCACAAAGGATTACAACCTTCATAAAACTAACTGTATACCTCCCTTAAACCGACAAAGGGAATCCCCTTTGCAAGCCCCAGTATAGGAATTTATTTTATAAATTCCTATACTTTAAAATATTATCTAATACATTAAATAATATCAAATAAATCAGCCCACAAAGTTAATTCAATTTTTCTGTCAGTATTATTCATAATATTACTATCTTCATAATAAGAGTCATTACCTATATGAGTAGTAGAAATCTCTTCAAATATAGCTCCATTCTCAGTTTTAAATGAATGGTTTTGTCCTCGGTTTATCGTCAATAAATCTCCCTTCTTTAAGACCTTCTCTTCCCCATCAAGAACTACAGTAAAATCACCACTTAATATATGAAACGTCTCTTCTTTAATCTTATGTCTATGTGTTGGATGTTTTTGATTTGGAAGCATAACCAATAATTTTTTACAGTACTCTCTATTTAACACATCTAATAAAACTGCCCCAAATTCATAAAATCGTTCAATACCATAATGTGCAGAGATGGAGCACTGTACCCCATTTGGGACTGCGACGTTTTGCTCCTTCAGCATTTTTGCAACTCGTGTTACAATACTATAAATCTCTTCCCTTTTTTCCTTGATATCAACGCTTTTATTATAAATCGGGTCATTGCATAGAATTTCTTCTTTTGCTGTAAACTCACTATATCTTGAAAAATCTTTTGCTAAGATTTGACCTTCAAAGTTTGGCATAGCAAAGAATACAGAATCACAGACTATTTTTTCTCCTTTTGAAATATTTCTTTTTGCAAAAGCACCTCGAATAAATAGACGAACCCCTTCAGTCGCCTCCGCTCTAAACTCCATCCTCTTATGGGTATTTACACCACACATAATAAATGCTTCCTTTGCAGCACTAAGCCAGGCTTTTACCTGTTCAGGCGTCGCAGAATAGCCATTTAGCTGATATTTCTCTGTTGGAACCCCAACATGTTTTTCAAACACCATGCAGCCTTTTGCTACCGCAAGTTTAACCGCATCAGTGCAATTAGTTTCCTCATGTGTCGAAAAACCAACAGGTACATCTATAAATCTATTTTTTAGGAAATCAATCTGATTTAACTCCAAGTCACTTACCTTTGTAGGATATGCAGTTACACAGTGCATTAGGCAAAAATCTTTATTTCTGTGTTTAAAAAATGATACAACATTGTCTAAGTCTTTTAAATCAACTCCACCGGTCGAAATTATTATAGGCTTATTTATCGAATTGAATTCCTCTAAAAATGCCCAATCTGCAAAGGAACAGCTTGCGATTTTAAACACATCAAAATCTAGTTCCTTCATAGTTCTAACCGAAACCTCATCAAAAGGTGTACACATTGAGATAAATCCAAGTTTTGATATCTCATCTTTTAGTCTTGAAAAATCTTTTATACTTAATCTTGTCTCAGTAAATCTCTTAATATGTTTAATATCCATCCGGTTTCTATAATCAGGATGTATTATAGTCTCATCTCTAAGCTGTAATTTTATTGAGAATTTAAATACATCTTCAAACTCGTAAACTACCCTTTTAATCTCTTGCACAATTTTTAATCCATGTTCAATATCCCCCATATGGTTATTAGCCATTTCGAGAATAAACAATGGTTTCTCTAATTTATTAAGCATGAAGTATTTCCTCCCTTAATAAGAGATGATAATCTCTATTTTTTTATAGCATTTTTGATAATCTTTGCCATATAAGCCGTTTTTTCCTCACAAATTCCAGGATATACTCCAATCCAGAATGAATTTTTCATAACTGTATCAGTATTTCTAAGCTCCCCTACCACTTCAAACTTGTTAAATCCAAATTCTATAGCTTTAGTAAAGCAGGGTTGTTTTATAAGATTTCCTGCAAACAATAACCGCGTCTGAATATTATGATCTTCCAAATAATGTACAATATCATCACGATGAAATCTTTTATCATCTCTAATAGTAAGCATAAAACCAAACCAGCTTGGATCAGAATTTAATGATTCTTCAGGAAGAATAAAATAATCTTCAAGTGAGCCTAATGCCTCTTTAAGCATCTTCCAGTTGTTCTTACGTTTTTTTGTAAACATTGGAAGCTTATCAATTTGAGCACAGCCTATTGCAGCCTGTAAATCCGTTGCTTTTAAATTATACCCGAAATGAGAATAAACATATTTGTGATCATATCCATGTGGCAGCTCCCCATATTGATTTACAAACCGCTTACCACACCTATTGTCCTTCCCTGATTGGCAACTACAATCACGACCCCAATCTCGCATAGAATCAACAATTTGTTTTAATTTTTTATTATTTGTATAAACTGCACCACCCTCTCCAGTTGTTATATGGTGAGGTGGATAAAAACTAGAGGTTGCAATATCACCAACGGTACCTGTATAAACCCACTCCCCATTCAAATGATACTTAGAACCAAGTGCATCACAGTTATCTTCAATTAACCATAAATCATACTTATCACAAAATTCTTTGACTTTTTTAAGATCAAAAGGATTTCCTAAAGTATGGGCAAGCATCACAGCTTTTGTCTTATCAGTCCTTGCTTCTTCCAGATATGAACAATCAATGTTATAAGTAGGTATGCTAATGTCAATAAAGACAGGCTTAACTCCATATTGGATAATAGGTGTGACTGTAGTTGGAAACCCTGCCGCAACAGTTATTACTTCATCATAAGGCTTAATTCTTTTTTCTCCTAACTGTAGTGAAGTTAAAGCACTAAACGCAAGAAGATTTGCAGAAGAACCTGAATTTGTATAAGAACAATATTTAATATTTAAAACTTGAGCAAGCTTTTCTTCAAAAGTATCTGTATATTTTCCCGCAGTCAGCCAAAAATCAAGTGATGCATTTATTAGATTAATAATTTCATTTTCATCGAATATCCTGCCTGCATAATTTACTCTATCCCCAGCCTTAAATTTAAGAGTATTCTTAGGTTTAAGGCATTCATTATAGTATTTTATGCTTGCATCTAAAACTTTCTTTCTCAACTCATATTCTTTTGACTTATCCATTATCTATACCCCTTTATTTAAGAAGTCTACCATATCTTCCATGGAGCATTACCACTATGCCAAATCGCATTAAGGGAATTACTGTGCTTTTGAGTATCCATTGGATGCCAAAAATCGCCGTGATCAAAAATCGCTAATCTTCGTTCTTTTACAAGATTGAACATAGGATCGGTTTCAAGGACACAGCTTTCATCACTACTTAAATAATCAAATATTCTCCTGTTACATACAAAGAAGCCCCCATTTACAGCATTTGCAAGTGTAGGTTTTTCTTTGAATGAAGTAACATATCCATTTTTATGTGAGACAATTCCAAAAAATGATGGAGGATGTACTCCCGTAAGAGTAAGGATAGCATCTTTTTCTTTATGATATGCATAAAGATCGTTTAGATTCACATTCGATAGACCATCACCATAAGTCAAAAAGAAATCTTCGTCATCTCCAATATGCCTTCTAATCCTTGCAACTCTGCCACCCGTCTGCGTTTCGAGCCCAGTATTAATAAATGATAGCTTCCAGTCCTCAAGGATACTTTCATCAGTAAACTCAATCCTCGTTTCCTTGGAACGAAGATTGATTGTAAAATCATTTGTAAGCTCCTCGAAATTCAAAAAATATTCTTTAATCATGTGAGCCTTATAGCCAAGACATAGCACAAATTCATTAAACCCGTAAGTACTGTAAAATTTCATAATATGCCACAATATAGGCATGTCCCCCACAAGTACAAGCGGTTTTGGTCTAAACTCAGTTTCTTCGTTTAGCCTTGTTCCTCTACCGCCACAAAGAATTACAACCTTCATAAAGCTGCACCTCCCTAAACCATAATTTGATCCAATTTTAGATTATTCCTATCTGTTTATGTTTCTCATAAATTTTTTCAGCTAGCATTTCTATTTCTTCAAAATCTTTATTTACGGGAAAACCTTTAACAACTACTGGTTCGAATATTTCACTTTTCATTCCACTCAATAATGTAGTAAAGCTATCAACAAATTTAGGAACCCAGCCATAAGATCCCACGAAGCCTAAGAATCTGGTTTTTGGCTTTAAAATATTTATAAGGTATGCAGCATATACGGCTTTCGGGTGAGCACCTAATAACACTGTAGGTGAGCCAATTATAATTGTTGCTGCATTTACTATTGCCATCGCAATTTCACCGATATCTGCAGTTTCAAGATTAAATGGCTTAACATTTATATTTCTCTCAATAAGCTTGTTTACAAGATGCTCCACCATTTTTTCTGTACTACCATGCATTGAAACAAATGGTATAACAACTTCATTTGTTACTTTATCAGATGACCATTCCCTATACGCATTTATAATAACTACAGGGTTGTTGTATAGCTGTCCATGGCTTGGAGCTATGATATTGATATCCAATTGTTCAACTTTTTTAAGATTGATTAAAACATTATTTCTAAAAGGCATCATTATTTGAGCATAATATCTTTTTGCAGCATCGATAACCTTGAATTCATCCTGTACGAATAGACAACTCTCTGCAATATGGGATCCAAAGAAATCTGTAGAAAATAGGATCTTATCTTCCTTCACATAAGCAAACATAGTATCAGGCCAATGAACCCATGGTGCAATAATAAATTCAATAGTTTTACCACCAAGAGAAAGAGTTTCACCGTCTTTAATCACAATGAAATTATCTTCATCTATTCCCAAAAACATTTTTAATAAATCTTTGCATTTATTATTTGTAATAACTCTGGCCTCAGGAAACATTTTTAAAACTTCGGGGATAAGCCCTGAATGATCTTGCTCCGCATGATCAGCAATTATATAATCAATTTTTGAGATGTCAAGCTGTAATAGATTTTCAAAAAACGCTTCGGATTTGCAAGGCTCAGCAGTATCAACAAGCACAGTTTTTTCCGTTCCGCAAATAACATAGGAATTATAGCTTGTACCAAGAGGAAGCGGCATCAGCGCATCAAACATTTGTCTATCCCAATCGTTTACTCCAACATAAAATATCCCAGGCAAAATATTTCTTATTGCCATCTTAACCCTCCTCTTCAAATGAATCTTTACTAACACCACATATCGGACAAATCCATAAATCAGGAATACTTTCAAATGAAGTTCCAGGTGCAATTTCTGAGTCGAGATCACCGATTGCCGGGTCATAAACATAACCACATACTGAACATACATACTTCTTCATAATAATCACTCACTTTCGTTTTATTTTTGATCAATAATATAAGTAGGTGCTGTTTTAGGAGATTTGCCTCCATTCACTTGATGATAATATGCATAAGTCAAAGGTTCTTGCTGATTTAACGTTTGTGCATCAATGACTTTTCCAATAAAAATAGTATGTGTACCTACATCTACACTATTAATTACCTCAGCTTCAATATATCCTATAGTATTGTCTAAAACAATTGGAATTCCCATTGAACCCATCTTGTAATTTTTCCCATCCTTAAATTTATCAATATCTCTACCTGATTTAAAACCAAACCGTCCGATAAGATCAAAACCAGTATCTTTAGAAAGTATTGAAACATTAAAACCTCTACTAAATTCAATAAACTCATGAGTAAGGTTTTGCTTATTAATAGTAACTGTTATCATTACTGGTTCTGACGTAATCTGGCATACCGTCGTTGCAATCATACCATTAAGTTTATCATCTTTCCTAGAAGTAATAATATAGACTCCATAGCTAATTAGTAATAATGTTTTGTTATCCATTTCTGCCTCTCATGTCAGTTTGTTTTCTTTATGAACTCAGTAATTATAATAACATTTTTTTGATTCAAGAAATAAGATATCAAATAAACTTACAATAATCAATTTCAATAAATTTGATTAAAAATCAATACACTAACAACCTATATCATTCCTATAATACATATTTTCATATGAGATATTCGAAACATACCGATAAGCACGTTCTTGAGCTCGCTGCAAATTTTCGTCTAGAGCTACTATACCTAAAACCCTCCCGCCATTTGTTACAATACTGTTATCAATTGCCTTTGTACCGGCATGGAAAACTAAGCCTTCTTCTATGGTATTTAAGCCTGATATTTCTTTCCCATTCTCATATGATTGGGGATAGCCTCCTGAAACGGTTACAATGCATAGTGCATGATTTTTGGACCACTTAAGTTCTGTGTCTTCTAATCGATTTTCTAGTACTAATTCAATTACATCAATTAGATCATTTTCCAATCTTGGTAACAGTACTTGAGTCTCCGGATCCCCAAACCTTACGTTAAACTCTAAAACATTTATTTTTTTGTCGTTTGAAATCATTATCCCAATAAAAATAACGCCCTTATAGTCCATTTTCTCTTGTTGTAGCCCATATAAAAGTGGGTCAAGTATACTAATTTTCACTATATCTTCAATCTCTTTAGAGTAAGTCTTGCTTGGTGAGTATGATCCCATACCGCCGGTATTTAACCCTAAATCATGGTCATTTACTTTTTTATAGTCTTTAGCAGATTCCATAGGTTTTATAGTCTTGCCATCAACAAAACAAATTATAGAAGCTTCAATGCCCTCAAGGTATTCTTCGAGGATTATTTTTTTCCCAGCACTACCAAATTTGTTATCAAGTAACATCATTTTTATTGTCTTAATTGCTTCTTCTTTATTATTTACAATTATTACACCTTTACCAGCTGCCAGTCCATCAGCTTTTATAACCAAGGGGTATCCAAATGCATCGATATTTGCAATAGCAGTGTCATAATCAGTAAACTCCTGATATTTAGCTGTTGGAATACTGTATTTATGCATAAATGCTTTAGCAAAGGCTTTGCTGCCTTCAAGCTCTGCGCACTTTTTGTTTGGACCAAATATTTTTAATCCATGTTCACAAAACACATCAACTATGCCATTAACTAGTGGTACTTCTGGTCCAACAATTGTTAGGTCTATCTTGTTTTTAAGAGCAAAATCCAATAGCTTATCTATATCTGAATCATTTATATCGATTAATTCTGCAATATCGATACAACTGATACCTGCATTCCCTGGGGCAGAAAAAATTTTGCTTATTCTTGGACTTTTCGAAACTTTCCAAGTCAGAGCATGTTCTCTTCCACCACTACCAATAATTAATACATTCATATGTTTACTCCTTTCAATACACAGGCTTAAGGCATGATTTTATCTGATTTATCGCTTCGATTAAAATGCTATGTTCAATTTGTAATACTTTTTGTTGCAATGTATCTGGAGTATCATCTTTTGATACATCTACCTGTCTTTGCAATATGATTTCTCCTGTATCAATACCTTCATCCACAAAGTGGACTGTTGCACCGCTTATCGTTTCTTTATTGTTTATAGCAGCTTCATGCACATGCATGCCATAGAAGCCTTTTCCGCAGTATTTAGGTATGAGGGATGGATGAATATTGATTATTCTTTTTCTATACTTTTCAATAATTTCTTTATCTAAAATATCAAGATAACCCGCTAGTACTACCATATCAACTTTATGATCTTCTAAAGTTTTAATTATTGCTGCATTTCTTTTTGACGTTTCGAAATAATTTTCTTTACCAATATACACTCCACAAATTCCATGCTTTGAAGCCCTAGTAAGCGCATAGGCATTTTTTTTATTTGAAATGACAACACTAACTTCTGTATCAAGTCTTTCACTTTCGGTTGCATCAATTATAGCCTGAAGGTTTGATCCATTACCTGAAACAAGAACCCCAATTTTTAGCTTTGGCATAAACTTACTCCTTCTAACTCATTAGATACGACACCGATTTCGAATGCTTTTTCACCTAATCTTTTTAGCTCATTAATTAATAAAATAGAATCATTTTTATCTACAATCAAGATAAATCCTATTCCCATATTAAATGTTTTATACAACTCCTTGGCATCAACTAAACCAAGGTCATTGATAAAACTAAATATTGGCAATTCTTCCCAACTATTCATTTGAATTTTTACACCTAAACCTGATGGGATGATTCGTGGGATATTCTCAATGAATCCGCCACCCGTAATGTGACACATTCCTTTAATATCAAATAGTTTTAAGACATGCAATACAGGTTCAACATAAATTTTTGTAGGTGCTAAAAGTAAATCGCCTACTGTTGATTTTACACTTTCTAGATATGTATCAGTGCTTAAGCCTAGGTGTTCAAAGAAAATCTTTCTAATCAATGAATACCCGTTACTATGAACCCCAGATGATTGTATGCCAACCAATACGTCCCCATTTTGTATCTTTAGTCCATCGACTATTTTTTCTTTGTCTACAATACCTACTGCGAACCCTGCAAGATCATATTCATTATCAGGATAGAAACCAGGCATTTCAGCTGTTTCACCACCGATTAACGAGCATTTTGCCATTTGGCAGCCATCTGAGATCCCTTTAACTATTGTTGCGATTTTTTCTGCTTTGAGTCTTCCAGTTGCGATATAATCTAAGAAAAATAGTGGAGAGGCTCCGCTACATAAAATATCATTAACACACATAGCTACAAGATCAATTCCAACCGTATCATGCTTATCCATCATAAATGCGATTTTCAATTTAGTTCCGACTCCGTCTGTTCCTGAGACAAGAACTGGATTTTTGATATTGTTTAGATCTAATTGAAATAAACCACCAAATCCACCAAGACTAGTTAAAACATTTTTGGAAAAAGTCTTTGAAACATATTTTTTCATTTGATCTACAGCATTTTCACCCTCTTTGATATTCACACCAGAGTCTTCGTATGTAAATGTAAGTTTATTAGTTATCATATTGATCATCCTTTACTTTATTGGGTAATCTCCATCAAAGCAAGCAGTACATAACCCATCGCAGTTTATACCAGCAGATTTCCTTAAGCCTTCAATACTTATATATCCAAGACTATTTGCACCTAGCATTTCACAAACTTCATTCACTGAATTTTTTGAACTTACTAACTGATCTTCAGTTGAAGTATCAATCCCGAAATAACAAGAATGTTTTACAGGGGGTGAGCTTACCCTTACGTGTACTTCAGTTGCACCTGCCTTTTTTAATGCTTCAATAATTCTTTTACTTGTTGTTCCTCGGACTATCGAGTCATCAATCAAAACAATTCTTTTATCTTTAACAACATCTTTTGCAACATTTAGTTTCAATTGAACTGCAAGTTCTCTAAGTTTTTGTTCTGGCTCTATAAATGAGCGCCCTATATACTTATTTTTTATAAGACCAATACCGTAAGGTATACCAGATTTTTCAGAGTAACCAATTGCAGCGCCAACACCAGAATCGGGTACGGCTATTACAAGGTCAGCTTGCGCTGGTTGTTCAGAGGCTAAAATCTTTCCAGCTTCTTCCCTGGATAGATATACATTTACATCATCGATTTTGCTATCAGGTCTTGCAAAATATACATATTCAAATGAGCAAGAAGCTTTTTTGGATGTGTCTGAATAAATAATCGATTGAATACCCGATTCATCAATAATAACCAGCTCCCCGTTCTTTACATCACGAACAAATGAAGCATCAATTATATCTAGAGCACAGCTTTCTGAAGCTATACAAAAGCCTGTATCTAATTTACCTATACATAATGGACGCAACCCATGTGGATCACGTACTCCGATAAGCTTATTTTCACAAAGAAGGACTAAGGCAAATCCTCCCTTTATTTGTCTGATAGAGTCAATTATTGCGTTAATATATCCATTATTATAAAGAATAAAGTTTCTTGAGATAAGATTTGCAATAACTTCGCTGTCAATAGAAGTCTGAAATACTACACCCTGATTTTCTAAATCATTCCTGATTTCGTCAGCATTTATAAGATTACCATTATGTGCTAGTGCTATACTCCCACCTCTAAATTTTACAACTAAAGGCTGAGCATTAGCGATATTGCTTTGACCGGCTGTTGAATAACGAACATGACCAATAACAGCATCCCCATCCAATTGGTTAAGAACACTTTCATTGAAATTGTCCTGTACAAGCCCCATTTTTTTTAAATAAACTATATCATTATTCTTTAAAGCTGCTATTCCAACACTTTCTTGCCCTCTGTGTTGAAGTGATATTAAGCCGAAATATACTTTTTGAGAATTAAATTGTGTATTTGGTGCATAAATTCCTATAACGCCGCAGGCTTCTTTTAACTTATCGTTAAACATTACAACCTCTCCTAACTCGTTAGAGTACTTGTTACTCTAACTAATACTTCCTGATATGTTTCACTGACATCACCTAAGTCTCTTCTGAAGCGATCTTTGTCTAGCTTCTTATTTGTATCAAGATCCCACAATCTACATGTATCTGGAGATATCTCATCTGCCAGGATAACCTCATCTTTAAAAAGACCGAATTCCAATTTGAAATCAACAAGGTTTATTTTTCGTTCGATAAAAAATCTTTTTAAATGGGTGTTAATTTCTGAAGCATAACGCATGATTGTATTTAGCTGATCTTTTGTTGCAAGTTCAAGAATTTCAACGTGGTAATCGTTTATCATTGGATCGCCTAAACTATCATCTTTGTAACATAGTTCAAAAACAGGTGTTTTTAGAGTAATCCCTTCTTCAATACCAAGCTTTTTAGAAAGTGAGCCTGCAGATATATTTCGAACAATAACTTCTAGAGGAATGATTTTAACTGCATGAACCAACATTTCGCGATCACTTAAAAGTTTAATAAAGTGAGTTGGAATACCAGCATCTTTCAACATTTTAAATAAGTACCCTGACATCTTATTGTTAACGATACCTTTATTTTCAATAATCCCCTTCTTTAAGCCATTAAAAGCAGTAGCGTCATCTTTATATTGAATAAGATATATATCTGAATTTGATGTTTTGAAGACTTTTTTAGCTTTTCCTTCATAAAGTTGTTCAAGAATTTCTAATTTTTCAACATTTTTAACCATAATAGATTCTCCTTCATTTCTACAAGTATTTTTTAAATAACACCAGCTTCAATTCTTATATTTCGATCTTTTTCAAGGACTTTTCTTGCCATGTCCTTCCTAAACTCAAGTAACATTTCTTTTAATTCTGGGTACTTAATACTCAAAATAGAAACAGCAAGTAATCCTGCATTTTCAGCACCATTTATTGCAACGGTTGCTACAGGGATACCTTCTGGCATCTGGACAATTGATAATAAAGAATCAAGACCATCCATTGTGGATGATTTGATTGGAAGACCAATGACAGGTAAAATTGTAAGTCCTGCTAAGACCCCTGGTAGATGAGCAGCTTTTCCTGCTGCAGCAATTACAACTTCAATACCCTCTGCTTCTAGATTCTTTGTATAATCAATTACCTCAAATGGAGTCCTATGGGCAGATAATACACGCAAGTCAAAAGGAACATTAAATTTATTAAGTATAGCTAGTCCTTTTTGAACTATTGAAAAATCAGAATCACTACCTATTACTATTGATACTTTCATTAATAATATTCTCCTTTAGTAAAGATAAAAAAACATATGAGTTCAAAAGTTTATATTAAATATTAACAAGCTAAGTTGACTGCTAACTGTGCAGATTATACCAAAGCGCATTATTAATGTCAAATACAATGAATTTATACTTGCCGAGGTAATAATTTTTTTTGGCAACAAGCATTCGGGCTAGGATGACGGTATATGACCTTGAATGTCTTGAACTTGCTTATGCGCCACCATATTCTTCTGCAAAAGATCCGGTAAACATTGCGGGGTTTGTTGCAAGTAATATATTAAAAAATGATACAACGATTTTTCATTGGGATGAAATTGCATCTTTAGATATGAAGAAAATTTTTCTTATAGACGTAAGAACCGAAGTGGAATATAATCTAGGTTCAATAAAAGAAGCTTACAATATTCCAGTAGATGATCTTAGGGATAGATTAAAAGAGATTCCAAGAAATAAAGATATTTATTTGTTTTGCCAAGTTGGGTTAAGAGGTTATTTAGCTTCAAGAATTCTTATACAGAAAGGTTTTAGAAATGTAAAAAATTTAAGTGGTGGTTTTAAAACATATGAGTATGCTGTAAAAAATTATTTAAAAGAGTGTATAATTTAAATATGGAAGATATAAACTGCTTGTATATAAGAATCTCCAGCTTGAAAAGGTGGGGATTCTTATATGTTTATATATTCTTATTTTATGAAAAGACAATGTGACGATAAGTTTGAGGTCTATCCCATCAGTGACGCTCAAACATTTGATCTTTAAGGATTTCAATGTATACTATGTTTGTATCAGTCCGAACACGATAAGAGTCTTATTTTTTACTCTCGTTCATAAAGTATTTTTGTTATATCATCTTCATTTTCAATTTGAAATATTTTTTCTATCAATTTATCTATTGAAACTACATCATTTTTAAGTTTGATTTGATCTAATAATTCTTTTGTTAAAGTAATCTTTTTAATATTAAGTAATTTAACTAAACAATCTAATTTGCCTTCTAATGCTCCTTCTTTTCTACCCTTTTCGATACCCTTTTCAATACCCTTTTCGATACCCTTTTCAATACCCTTTTCAATACCCTTTTCAATACCTTTTTGGATACCTTTTTCAATACCTTTCTCTTCTCCTTCAGCATAGTAAGCATGTGCTAAATTTGTTGTATTCCAAGTTAATGTTGCCATATTATTTTCATCTCCTATTGTTAAACTAATAAATTCAGTATTTAATTTCTGTTCTAGATCTTTTGGTAAATTAATTATCATATCTATAAAAAGAAAGATCTTTTCTATTTTTTCCCTATCATATTTTCTTTGTAGCAGTAATCTCATTAATCCTTTTTTGAACTCGAATTTTTGTTCGAAGTTATTTTTATTTTTTATTTCATAAAGTGCTGCAAGAATAACCAATGCAAATGGATTATTATTCTTTTTCAGTTCTTCTTCATCCTGAACTATTATTTTATATGTATTAAACTTATATAATACAATTGTATCATAAAAGTCATAATTGAATTCATTAGGTTGGTATTCTTTATTTTCATCTGTAAATAGTGTAATAGCAACAATTTTTTTACTATATTTATCATATATTCTATAAAAATATTTAAACATTCTTTCTGTAAATTCTGCATCTTTGTATCCCTGTATTTCTACATGGATCAAAATCCATTTTTCTTCGCCTGTTTTTAGGGTTACTTTAACTAATTTATCAGGTATTTTCGTACCAAATTTTGTTTTATTAAAAATTCTAGACAGCTCCTTGTCTAAGAACTCGAAACCCTTTGAAAAATCAATTACTTTATACAGATTTGGTAAGAAAAATAAAACAAAATCATCAAATAAATCTTCTATTATTCCTTTCCATAACTCATCTTGACTTAACTTAGCAAGCATAATTGAATTTACTCCTAATCTATTCTTAATCAATTTACTTTTAAATTATACATTTAAATTTTGCTAAACTCAATACTTTACAAAAGATACACCAGGGCAAACGCATTTGCAAATTACCGAATTACTTTTTATACTAACCTTTTCTTACTAAAACCTTTTTTCCGCAAAAAGCGATTCCGACCTCTATAATTTCTTTTACACCATAGTCTTCAAGCTCGGTTCTGTATTGCGATTTTTTAATCTGTGCAAGAGCATCAACTACACCATTCTCTAATGTTTCATCTTCCCATTTCCGCTTTATTTCAATTACTATTCCATTTTTCGACTTGTCTTTTGGCATAATTATTATATCGCATCTTCCTATACCTGATTCTCTATTTGATTTTACTAAGTAATTTGGAGATAGGCTAATGAGTAAACCTAAAACAAATGCATGGTAGAATTTTTCCCCCTCATCATTCGAAGAGTCAAAATAGCTAAATGAACTTAAAACATAGCGACTAAAGGCTCTATTAAATGTTTCTATATCACCATCTAAAAGGCTTTGAAGCATTTGCTTGTATTCACTCGTAATAGTAGTAACTTTTAGCCATTTTGATATAATAGTTTTGTAAATATGTTGGATTTCTAGATTTGGAATCTTTAGATACCAAAAAGTTTCATTATCAATGATTTCTTTCCCGTTTGTTTTTAAATAACCACAAAACAGAAGAAAACTCCAAACTGTTTCAGGGTCATCATAAATATATCTAAATATAATATTCTCATCTATCTTTTGAAGAATACTTTCCCCATTTATTAGTTTCTCTATATCAGAGGATACAGACTCAATATTCCTGCAGATAATTTCTTCTATAAGATCCATTCCACCTGTATTTACCCAATATGGTATAAAACCATTTTTCCACTTTTTTGTGTAGTTTATAATAGACCAGGGATTATATATCTCTTTTTCGCCAAATGTATATCCATTATACCATTTCTTCACCATATCTAGTTTATATGAAATTCCATAATAATCTAAAATTTCTATGACATCTTTTTCAACTAATCCAAAGAATGAATCATATTCGTAAGAAATAAGGGTACTAACACTTAGGTTATTCAGATCAGAAAATATGCTTTCTTTAGCAATGCGTAATACCCCTGTAAGCACACCTTTTTCAAGGTATATATTGTCTTTCAAACATCCGGTCAAGAGACTCTTTGTAAAATCTATAACTTCATTAAAATAATCTTTTAAAAAACCTGTTTGTATAGGTACATCATACTCATCAATTAATACTATAACTTTTTTATTAAAATGTTTGTATAAATAGTTAGTTAAATTGGATAATGAATTGATATAATCAGACATTGTAGCATTTTGGGTAATGATAGAGTTAAACTTAATTATTTCATGCTCTTTTAAGGTATTGGAATTTAGTAGCCAATCAAAGTTAGAGTACAATACTGACAACATCTCAACAAATTTATCGTAACACAAATTCCAGGTGGGTTCTTTGATATTCTTAAAAGTAATATACAGGACAGGATATTTACCCAAATATTCTTTATAATCTTCATCTTTCCATATATCAAGATTGTAAAAGAGCTCTTCATTATTCTCACTATTATCAAAGAAATACTTTAACATACTCATATTCAATGTTTTGCCAAATCGCCTTGGACGAGGAATAAGTAGGACTTTACTTCCGTCGTCAATAATTTCTTTAATTAAAAGACTCTTATCAATATAATAATATTCATTTGTTATTATTTCTTTAAAATCACTAATACCAATAGGCAATTTTTTTTTCATACTATACTCCCTTGTCAAAATACTATTCTAGACTTTCAATCAATATAGTATCATGGACTAAGTTGAAAAAAAAGATCAAATCTAACAATTTTCTTGAAGCTGCTTGTATATAAGAATCCCCATCTTGAAAAGGTGGGGATTCTTTGATGTTTATATATTCTTATTTTATAATTACTATTAGAGATTGCCACTATTGAGATTTGGATAGGGTGCGGGTTTGACTATTGTTTAGTTCAGATTTGCTGTGGGTGAGGGTAGCACTTGGGTTCGCCTCTTCGTCAATTCTTCGTTGAACTGCTACAAGATCCCTTGGATTAGTGAATAATTTTTTTAATATGCCCTCAATTTCTGGACCTGTACTAATAGCTTTTTCAGTTGAATATTCACTCATTAGACTTTTTATTCTTTCAACACTTGTAGTTATAAGATCTTTTCGTTTTTTCAATTCTTCTAAGAAGGAGTTTTCATCAGCACTGCGTGCTTCTCCTTTTTTGCTAAGTTGATCTTCGAATTTGTTTAGCAAAAATTCGCGTCTAGCGATCATATCAGTAAGCTCTCGTAATTCAGCAGTTAATGGTTGTTGAGGTACACTGCTAGGTATAGGTTTAGAGCTAGGTTGAGATTGAGGTTGGGGCTGAAGGCTGGACTTAGCCTCTGGATTAAGCAGAGAGACGATAGGTGGTACATCGCCGCGACGTCCCAGATTACTACTATCTATTGCTTTGAGAATTTTTCTAAGAATAACATCTTTTTGTGAAGTTATTAGTTTAGCATCCTGTTTTAATTCTTTAAGTTGCGTATTTTTAGCCTCAGTTGCAACAGGTGCAGGTGATGCTACAGTTGCGGGTAAAGGTGATACTACAGGTACAGGTGTTTCATGTACTACATGCGCAGGTTTATTAGGCAATTGTTTAGTAGATGGTGCAAGTGCCTGTGGCACGCGATTTTTCATTTGCTCAGTTACATCTTTAAAAGCATTCATTGCAGCCGTTACTAAAGCAGCTTCATTTGCATCAATTGTAGCAGTTACTGCTTTAAAACTTGATTCACCTAGATTCATAGCTGCTAGTCGTGCGCTTGCTTTTGAAGACTCTGCTACAGTTCCTAATGATAAAGTAGCAGAATCTTGAAGTGACCCGTTTGGTGGCGATGCTTGCTTTGGAGCTTGTGATTCTCCGCTTTTTAGTTCAGATATAGCCTTATTGACTAATTCTTTAACCTTTGTTTCTGTTTCATCATTACCCTTACCCTGCGAAGTAATAATTAAGGGACTTGAATTCGGATCCCTACTAGTAGGTACAGTAACAGTACCTCCTTGAGCAGGTGCAGGAGCAGCAGGTGTAGGAGGAGCAGGAGCAGCAGGTGTAGAACTTGATTTATCGGCACTTGTTACTGTGACATTAGATAACGATGGATCAGTTCCCTTGCTTAAACCTTGCCAGAACTCTTTTATTCGCTCTTTACCTACATAGACTCCTACCTCTATATTGTCTTTTTTTAGCTTAGCAAGATAATCCCTTAGTTCAGGGTTATTAGGATCATTATTTTTTTCCCTAATTTCTAAAATCTTATTCTTGATTTCTTCAAACGCTTTTTTATCTGGTACCTTAATGTCAAAATGCATCGAGTTATTATTAAGTTTATCAAAATCTGATTCTTTTCCTAGAACACCAGCTATAGAACGATTTGCATTATATAACATAAATAAAATATCATTTTTCTTTATATCTTTAGTTAAATCCGCTACACTGTCTATTGATATGTCATTACTAAATTTAGGTACTTGTTTGACATTCTCTTTGTTATAATCGTTAATCAAGTTGTTGATTTTTTTTATTTGAATATCTGTAGTATTTTTTAATTGCGCTTCTAAACTGTTAATATCATTCTTGGTTGGATCTTTTTCAAAGATTTCTGCTTTTGACTGTAGTATTGATAATTCGTATAAACGTTTATATTGTGCTAAATTTTGTGGATTTTTTAGTTCTTCAGTTATAAGCGCAATAACTTTTTCAGTAAAATCAGGTATAGCAGTATCTTTGATTGAATTATTTAACTTTTTTAACATCCATAGATCCTTAAGTCCAGAATTATATGTAGATTCTAGAATTTTACTGATTTCGTCATTTATGTTTGCAACTGATCTATAAAGGCTAACAAAAGATAGTTCTTGACGAAAATTGTTATTTGCTTCAATATTTTTATCAACAAACGTATGCTTCATAATTGAAGTATTCATATCTTCTACTGTCGCATTAAAATGGTTACGTTTATCTGTTAGGTCTTTTAGTTCTTCTGGAACTTTTGTTTCCAAAATTTTACTATGAAGCTCACACTGCAATGATTTAAGTAGTATATCTCTATAAAGCTCTATTCTATCTTTAAGTAAATCAACATCTTGCGGCTTGCTTGTCCTTAATAGGTCTTTAAACTCTGTTTTCAAAGCATCAAGAGTAGCCTTAAAATCACCTGTATTATAGGCTTTAAGTGCCTCTTTTGAATCATTTATATTGAGTAATTTTGCAATAAAGAGATGTTCTGGTTCTGCTTTTTCATATGCATTTTTAGCATCTCTATATGCTTTCTTTACTTTATTAAATTCATCGTTTCCTTTTTTTCCGCTAAATACACTTGGGCGATCCTTCTTAACTTTCGAGTCCTCATCATAGATAAATTTAGCTCTTATAGTTCTTTTAGCAACTCTATACGTTCGTAGTGCAACATTGTGTTCTGTTCGTGCTTCTCTATTTAGTTGTTTTACTATATCGGGGGTAGATGGGGTTTTCGATCCACCAGGAATCTCATCAATCTCTTTTTTCAATTGCTGAATTTCTTGAGCAATTTTTTTTACCTCACTTCCTTGTGTAGCGAAACTCTTAGGGATCTCCCGTTCGCTAAAACTAGGACCCCATGGAGAGAAAGCGTCTTTAATTCGAGAAAAACTGGATTGTATAATATTAGACATACTTAATCGTCTCCTTCCCATATTAAAAATACGTACAAAGTTATGAGTATAAGTGAACATTTATGTTCCTGATTTGTCTAAATCTAGTGTAAATTAGAGTATTAGATGTAATTCAAATATTCATTTCTGATTTGAAATTTTGTGAAAGTGTTTAGTCAAAAACCAGTTTCTATTTGAATTTAGCTCTCAATATTATTATATAATATAAACTTCCAATAAGTCAAACAAATTCTGGTATTCACACGAATCATATAAATTAGTAACAAAAGTTTTGGTAACACTTTGGGAAAAATATTCTTGACGATTAATCCCAAATATACTAAAATTAATTCGATATTTAAATTAGGCTAAACAGTAATATACTTTTTCTTTGTTTCTCTTTGAGCAATAAAAGCTAATTTTATCTAATATTCTGTTTCCCTTAGAAAATTTAATTAATTTAACCTTTCAAAAACTATTATACAAGGAGGTATGATTATGGAAAATTCATGTTTAAACGAAAGGCTCTTTTCCGTAGTTAATTCTGGTGATGCAAAAACATGTATCGAGATTCTTAGAAAAGGAGCTAACGCTACTTCTACTGATGAGTATAGGAATACTCCTTTGGTGTATGCAGATAATGCAAAAATAATTGAGAAACTACTTGAATATGGAGCTAATATTAACGCTAGAAATTGCAGCAATTCTACTCCTTTGATGGTGGCGGCAATGAATATTTGTGTGAGTGAAGGAGTTGTTGAGACATTGCTTGAACACAATGCTGATATTAATGCTAGAAATAATTTTGAATACACTCCGTTATGGATTGCGGTGACGTTAAATTTCAATAATGAGAGAATAGCTGAGATGCTAATTGCAGCTGGAGCTGATTTGACAAATATAGACTTATCAGTAGTAAATTTAAATTATATTAACACTCAAAATCAAATTAAGTTTATGTATACTTTTGCAAATGAAAAGCTTTCAACAGCTAAAACCTTAAATACACTACATTCAATGAAATTGGATGATAATATATCTCAGATAAAAAACCAAATAGATAGAATCATTAGCTCAACGGAAATGCTAGAAGATAAAAAACGAGAATTACTGGGTAAAATAAACAGAAAATTAATAAAATTGGAATTTCTTATGAAAAATCCAGTTGAAAAGATTGAAAAAATAAAAAAGATATTGTCTACTATTGTTATTCCTTCAGCTCCGACAGCATCAATTGAAACATCATTTCCATTAGCAACAGGAACATCACCAACGTTGGGGGTTGGATCAGTTGTATTATATGACGTTGTACTTCAACTACCTACAACACCTACAACACCTACAATATCTATAACATCTATAATATCTACAACACCTACAACACCTACAACACCTGCAACACCTACAACACCTACAACACCTATAATACCTATAATACCTATAATACCTACAACACCTACAACACCTACAACACCTACAACACCTATAATACCTATAACACCTATAATACCTATAATACCTATAATACCTATAATACCTATAATACCTATAATACCTGCAACACCTACAACACCTATAATACCTACAACACCTACAACATCTATAACATCTATAACATCTACAAGTTATAATAATAAATTTTGTATATAATCGAGACTTGGATGATCTAAAATAGTAAGAGTAAAATTTGTGGAATTTTGACCTTCTTCAATAGTAACATCTTTAGGGTTGTAATAATATGTGTTATCACTTTTCTGGTTTAGTCCTAATGCAATTTCATACCCACCTCTCGGTGCTGTTTTATCATTCGGTAGTGAAATTTTACCAGAAATAGTTTTTAATTTTTAAATCAATATTTGATATCTCATTCGTATCTGATACACATAATTGACTTGCACAATCAATATCCTATGTTAAATCTTCAACAGTTGATATTTTTACAAGGTATGTCCAAAAAAAGGTTTCTATTGAATTATTAGTATTAATCATATATAATATTTTGGTGTCTTGATTAAATTAGTAAAGTTTAGTCGTGCTAGATGGGGAAGTAGCGGCGCCTTATATCCTGCAATCCGCTATAGCAGGGTTGAATTCCTACTCAAGGCTTTTGTTTGTAAGGTCAGTTTCTGACAAGTAATGATGATGATTGGGTCCTACGCAATAAAAACATATGAACCCCGTCAGGTTCGGAAGAAAGCAGCGGTAAATATGAATTTTTGTGTGCCGTAGGGAAGCCTGGTTTGAATTAACTATCAGAATAACGCTTGTAAACAACTGTCGATAGTAGGTGCACGACTAATTAATTTTCTTTTAGGAGTTGATATGGCATACATAGCTTTATACAGGAAATGGCGTCCTTTAAGATTTGAGGATGTTGTTGGACAGGAATATCTTGTAAAAGCATTAAAAAACAGCATTATAAATAATAGAATTGCGCATGCGTACCTGTTTTGCGGAACTAGAGGAACAGGTAAGACTAGTTTAGCAAAAATCTTTTCAAGAGCTGTCAATTGCATTGAATCAAATGATGGTAATCCCTGTAATAAATGTGAAATCTGCTTAAGTATATTATCTGGTAGCTTATATGACGTAATTGAGATTGATGCAGCTTCAAACAACAGTGTTGATAACATACGTGATATCCGTAATGAGGTAATCTATACCCCTGCAAAAGCAAAATATAAGGTCTACATTATAGATGAAGTTCATATGCTTTCAACCGGTGCTTTTAATGCACTCCTAAAAACTTTGGAAGAACCTCCAAAGTATGTTATCTTTATCCTCGCAACTACAGAACCACACAAATTGCCTGCAACAATTCTTTCCAGATGTCAGCGATATGATTTTAAAAGGATACCAAATTCGAGTATTATTCACAGATTAAAAATAATCTCGAAGATATAGGTGTAGAAGTTGATGAAGAGGCATTAACATTTATAGCAAAACTATACAGATGGAGCACTAAGAGATGCAATAAGCATTTTAGACCAGTGTATTTCTATTGGTAAAATTAAAATAAGTTATAATGATGTTCTTTTGATTACGGGTGCTGTAATAAACACAATTATTGCAAAAATTGTTACAGCAATGTGTAAGAATGATGTCGCCAGTATATTAGGGCTAATAAATCAAATTATCGCAGAAGGAAAAGAAATATCAATTCTTTTATCTGATTTAATAATATATTTTAGAAATCTTCTTATTTATAGTATAAGCAATCAAAATAAAGACCTGATTGATGTCTCAGACGATCTTTACGTATACATGAATGAACAAATCAGCTTGATAGACAATCAAAAACTCATGTTAATCATAAAAGATTTGTCAGGACTTGAAAATCATTAAAATGGTCACATCAGCAAAGAGTATTATTAGAAGTAGGATTAATAAAATTAAGTGAAAATTTATTTAACCCTAATAGTGCTAACATTTTAGACAGGTTAATGGCTTTAGAGAATAGATTAAATGATCCAAATTTACTAAAGTCTTTTGAATTATCTATATCAAATTCAGGTAAATCAGTTGATACAAATAATAAAGATAAGAAAGAAATACCTACAAAAAAGCATACACACGCAAATTCTGATGTAGGTAGTCGACCAATAAAGAAATTTAAATCTACAAAACCGTTAGAGATATGGGGAAAAGTTTTAATTGAGATAAAAAAGCTTGGGAAAATGATTATCTATACAAATCTGTTTGACACTAAATTAATAACAATTGATGACTCTTTACTTGGTATAGTCTTTGATAAAGACAGCAGTAGTTTTAATCGAATGTTTATAGCAAAAATAGAGAACCTTGAAATAATAGAAACTGTTGTAAATAATTTGTTAGTTCAAAATGTAAAATTAAAATGCCTCACAGAGAATGATGTCATTAAGAATTCTGAAAGTGCTAGTAGCTCAATTCATAACGAAAAAAGTGATGAATTAGTAGAAAAGGCTACTGATATTGCATTAAAACTTAATGTTCCATTAAATATAATAGATGAATAGAAAAAAGCATTTGGATGCAAAACTGCTGTCTGAGTCGTGCTATGAATTAGAAAGGATTGAATAAATTGAGTATAAGCAATAACACAAATTTAAATACTTACAAAAAAATCAAGCTGAGTAAAGCTGCTTCAATAGTAATGTTATCAATTGTTGTCAGTAGAATAACAGGTTTTTTAAGAGAAATGCTGGTTCCAAATCTTCTAGGAGTTAATGAAATTGGTGACACCTACAACCTTGCGTTTAGAATTACAGGCTTAATGTACGATTTACTGGTAGGCGGGGCAATTGCTTTTGCATTGATACCAGTCTTATCGGGCTTCATAGCTAAGAGAGATGAAGAATCAGGTTGGAAAGCTGTAGGTACCTTTATAAATATAATTATTATTTTTATGGTTTTTATGTGTATTCTCGGAATGATCTTTGCTCCAAATCTTGTACCAATTATAGCTGTTGGTTTTAAAAGCAAAGCTCAATACCAACTTACCGTGGAGCTTACCAGGATATTATTCCCATCAGTTGCCTTTTTAATGCTGGCAGGACTTACAAATGGAATTCTAAATTCATACAATAGATTTGCAGCAGCAGCATATGGTCCAACTATTTATAATATAGGATGTACAATTAGTTTATTATATTCAGCCATAAAGGAGTCCATCTTGTAGCATATGGAGTTATGGCGAGCTCTTGTATCTATTTCTGTTCCAATTTACCTTTGCATAAAGAATCTGCATTTCTACAAATTTAAACTATATATAAAACATCCGGGCATCTTGAATCTTTTTAAGCTTGCGATTCCATCACTTATAGTATCATCAATTGCTCAAGTAAACGTTATTATAACAGGTTCTTTCGCAACACTATTTGGCCCAGGCAGCGTTACTGCATTAAATATTTCAGACAGAACTTGGCAACTCCCATATGGAGTGTTTGCACAGGGAATGGGTATCGCAATGCTTCCTATGCTTTCTGCAAATCTTGCGATGGGAGAAGTTGAAATCTATAAACGAACATATAATAAAAGGAATTAAAACAGTGTTATTACTCTCAATTCCTTCTGTTGTAGGTTTTATAGTGTTAAAAGAGCCAATAATCAGGACAATATTTAAATTCACCAATAAATTTAATGAATCAGCGGTATCTCTAGCTGGTAACATTCTAATGCTGTTTGCATTTGCATTGATTAGCCAATCCTTAGTTACTATACTAATCAGGGCATTCTATGCAAATAATAACACTAAAACGCCATTATACATTGGATCATCAACGATCCTTACTACAATTTTTTTAAGCTACATATTTTATAAATATACGAATTTAGGCGTATCTGGTCTTGCACTGGCATACTCTATCTCAAGTGTACTAAACGCTACTTTTCTATTGATAATTTTAAATAAAAAAATGAATGGTATTTATTTGAATAAGTTGCTTGAATTTTCACTGAAAATTACTCCCTGCATCAATATTAATGGGTATATTAGTATATTTATTAAATATGTTCATGCCTACAAATATTCCCTCGAAAATTCTTCAATTTATGATATTGAGTTTTGAAATACTTATTGGAACAGGAGTTTACTTTACTATGGTACTTTTATTTAAGGTTGAAGAAGCTATAGTAATAAAAGACAAATTTATACAATCAATGAAAATATATATGCCCTACGGGTTCTTAAAATAATAATGCACGTTTTTGAAGCTAATTACTTCTTTGCCACTTTTACTTCCTTAAATCTTAATATCAATGTTGCTACCTTTGTGAGGGGTTATACTCGATTCCATGATTTGGGTGTTTGAATTTTTTAATATATCAATAACATTAGCAACTGACTCGGTTTTTTGTGCTATAGCTTTTTTTATTGTATAAATATTTATTGCCTGAGATAAAGGTTCCATTGTAAATTGTTGTAATACGTTAAAGTCCATGATATATAACACCTCCTAATATCATTATAACATATACGCCAAAATTCTATCAAAGATGATTACATCTACGTAGGTGTATTTAATAATATAGCACATACACAAAGAAGCAACGAAAGTCGCCTCTTTATGTATGATTTTTTTCTGTTTTTTCTGTATTTTTTACAAACTATTCAAAACTGGTAAGAACTCTGGTAATACAATATCCAATATCTGTGCTTTTCTTATCATTGTCTCACCCTGGGCAATTAGACCTGCTATTGACATCGTTACCGCTATTATATAATCATTATAACTCTCTACTACAGTTCCTTTTAAAGTTCTCCCACCCTCTATTATTAGACCATCCTCTGTTTCATGTATAGAAGCACCTAATTTTGATAACTCTGTTGTTAATAATTTGAGTTTACCTAATTCCTTTATCTTAAATCCTGTTAGATCTTTAATAATCGTCGTTCCTTTTGCTATTGACGCTGCAACAGCTATAATTGGTACTTCATCTAACAGTCTTGGTACTATTTCACCCTCAATTGTAACTGCATTTAATTGAGATGAAGTAACATGAATGTCTGCAACTTTTTCATTGCTTATTATACGTTCATTGTTTATATCGATCTTTGCTCCCATCATTTTGAACACATCTATTATCCCAGTTCTTGTCGGATTTATTCCTACATTTTTTATCACTAGGTCAGAATTTGGAACCAGAATCCCTGCAGCTATAAAGTATGCTGCAATGGATGCATCTCCTGGAATATCAACATGCTGCGCATATAAATTTTCTACTTCATGGCTGGTTACATTCAAACCGTTTACCTTAATGTTAGCACCAAAATAATTCATCATAAGCTCGGTATGGTCTCTTGATTTACAAGCTTCTATAATTGTAGTGTCACCTTCTCCATAAAAACCAGCAATTAGAATGGGGGATTTTACATGCATGTCTAAAACTGTTAGGTTGTGGATCATCCCTTTTAATTTATTTGATGGACAAATATTTAATGGACAAAGATTTCCGTCATCCCTTCCATTTATCACGGCACCCATTTTCCTAAGCGGTTTTACGATTCTCCCAACAATTTTTCTTTGAGCAGATTCATCTCTGATTATTGTTGAATTAAATGGCTGTCCACTTAATAGTCCCAAGAGTAGTCTTATCGTGGTTCCAGATTTTGCGGTATTTAATGGAGATGTTGGAGATTTTAAGCCATAGACACCATTGCCATGAACTCTTACCTTATTGTCTGGAAGTATTTCTATTCCTACTTGCATTTTGCGGAAACAGGCAATTGTACTCAAGCAATCTTCATCCATTAAAAATCCGTCAATTTCCGTCGTCCCTTTCGCCAGAGCTCCGAACATTATTGCACGATGAGATATTGACTTGTCTCCAGGAATATTTATTTCACCTTTCAAAGAATTTCTTTGTTCAATTAACACAGTTTAATTCCCCCATTCTTATTGAATGATTTATTTTGGCATGATTAAGAAATAAAACTACGTTTTATTTCTTAATCATGCCGTATCTATTTTTTATAAACTTTATACCTTCTTTTCATAAGTAAATCAAATGAAATATTTACTTAAAAAACATATCTCGATATTTTTTACTGGATTCAAAAAATCTATAAATTTCTTTTGAATCACTCTTTTCTATAAGACTCATAAACTTATTTAATATTTCGACATACACCTCCATAACTCCTTTAATTTTTTCCCTATTACTTAAAATAATATTTTCCCAAATTTCTGGGTTTGATGAAGCGATTCTAGTAATATCCTTGAATCCACCCGCTGCAAGCAGTGAGGCTTTATTAGAATCATTATCAATCATTTTTACCAGATTAACCAAAGCGGCTGCTATTATATGGGGTACATGGCTTATACACGCAGTTGTTTCATCATGATTATTATAATCTAATATTATAGGGATACTTCCAATTTCTTTTACTATATCGCACATTTCCTCCATAGATTTATCGTCACTACTTTTACTTGGAGTTAATACATAATATGCATTTTCAAATAAATGTGAAAACCCAAATTTATAACCTGTTTGTTCAGTGCCTGCCATAGGATGCCCTCCAATAAATATTGGAGGATTGGTTAAATCATTAATAAATTTTAATATCTCACCTTTTGTACTTCCTACATCTGTTAGAATACAAGATGCTTTTATTTTGCCTACTAATATTTTTATATACTCGATAGTTGTTTTTATTGGAGTACAAATAAAAATAATATCTGAATCATAAACATTTTCGTTTATTTCAAGATAACCTTCACATATAATCTCGTCTTCTAATGCTTCTAATATTGAGCCTATACTTCGATTAATCCCTATTATATTCGTAATATTTAGTTTTTGACGCAAAGCCTTTGCAAGAGAGCCTCCAATTAATCCAAGTCCTATAATAGTTATCTTTTTATCTTCCATAGATAAACTCTCTCCCTAATATACCTGCAAGACCACTGATTTCTTTACATAATTCATCAAAACTTTCTGGTGTCAACTGCTGTGCTGCATCAGAAAGTGCATGCCTAGGATCTGGATGTACTTCAATTATTAACCCATCTGCACCAGCTGCAATAGATGCTTTAGATAACGAATTGATATATTGAGCTTTTCCTACAGCATGACTCGGATCTACAATTATTGGAAGATGGCAGGATTGCTTAACAACTGGTACTGCACTAATATCCAATGTATTCCTTGTAGCCGTTTCAAATGTACGAATGCCTCTTTCACACAATACAACATTGAAGTTCCCTTCACTCATTATATACTCCGCTGCATTTAGCCATTCCTCTATCGTTATTGATGGACCCCTTTTAAATAATACTGGTTTTTTCGATCTTCCAACTTCCTTTAAGAGCTGAAAGTTTTGAACATTTCTTGCTCCTATTTGAAACATATCGACATAATTCTGTGCAATCTCAATTGATTTTTCACTAATTACTTCAGTAACTATTAGAAGTCCAGTTATTTCCTTCGCTTCCCTTAATAATTTAAGCCCCTCTTCTTCTAATCCCTGAAAAGAATATGGAGAAGTCCTAGGTTTAAAAGCTCCACCCCGTAAAAATTGGGCTCCAGCTTTTTTTATTGCTACTGCTACTTCAATAATCTGATCCCTGCTTTCAACGGCACAAGGTCCAGCCATTATAACAATTTCTTTCCCTCCGATTTTAACACCATTAACATCGATTATACTAGGTTGCGGCTTAAATGTTTTACTGGCTAGTTTATATGATTCAACAATTGGAACTAGTTTTTCGACACCAGGCATTATCTCAAGGGGAACATCATTTAAGATTCTTTTATCACCAATAACACCTATTATTGTTCTTTCTAACCCTTTAGAGATATGAACCCCAAGTCCAAGAGACCCTAGTACTTTTTCGATTTCTTGAATTTCACTTTCTTCTGAATTCGATTTCATAACTATAATCATAGTTTTAAATCCTTTCTTAAGAGGCATGATTAAAAAATAAAACCGGGTTTTAATATTTAACTGTTCCTAATCAACATAGCATCTCCAAAACTGAAAAATCTGTATCTATTATCAATCGCTAATTGATAAGCATCTAAAACCTTTTGTTTATCGTAAAATGCACTAACTAACATTATTAGTGTTGATTCGGGTAAGTGAAAATTGGTTATCAGCGAATCAACTACTTTAAACCTATATCCTGGATATATGAAAATATCTGTATATCCGTTGCCTGGCTCAACTGCCATAGAAACATCACTGTATACAGATTCAAGAACTCTACAAGAAGTTGTCCCAACCGCTACAACTTTTTTTGAATTATTTTTAGTCGAATTTATAATATAGCATGCCTCCTTATTAATCTCGAAAAACTCAGAATGCATTTTATGTTCCAAAATATTTTCGACTTTTACTGGTCTAAATGTTCCAAGCCCTACATGAAGTGTAACAAAGACTATCTTAACACCTTTATTCTTTAAAGTTTCAAGTAATTCTTTTGTAAAGTGCAGCCCTGCAGTAGGTGCTGCTATCGATCCGTTATGTTTTGAGTATACAGTTTGGTACCTGCCTTTATCTTCTAATTTTTTTATAATATACGGAGGTAATGGAACTTGTCCAACTTGATCTAAAATCTCCCCAAAAATTCCTTCATACTCAAATCGAACAATTCTATTCCCTTCGTAGACAATATCAACAACCTGAGCCTTTAATAGTCCATCTCCAAAAATAAACCTTGAAGTTTGTTTAGCACGCTTACCAGGTTTTAGGATGACCTCCCAAAGATCATTACCAAGGCTTTTTAACAAAACAAACTCAATCTTTCCTTGTGTATCTTCTTTTTTACCTAATAACCTTGCCGGAATTACCTTGGTATCGTTTAGTACAATGCAATCTCCTTCATCAAAGTAATCAACAATATCTCTAAATGTTCTATGCTCAATAGTATCTCTATTTTTATCAATTACCATTAATTTTGACATTTCTCTATTATTTAAGGGTTCCTGAGCAATTAATTCATTTGGCAAATCATAATAAAAATCACTTACCTTATTGCTATGATGAAACATCTTTATACTCTCCTATTTTATTATTTCAATATTACCGTTTTTGGTTTCTGCATTAATGGTAACCATTTTCTTAAATAGCGAAAAGTTTTTGCTTTGTGCTTTTACATAATTTTCATTTAATTCTTTATCCACAGTAGTATACGTCATATCTGGAATAAGAATATCAATATTAGCATTAGTTGTTTTAGCATCAATCTTATAGCCTTTGTTCTCCATATCATTCATATCGATTTTTATGCCACTGTTTTTGGTTTTAACTTGTATATTAATCATGCTGGTTTCATAATAGTTATGAATATCTTCAATAAAAATTTTCCCATTATTACTTGAAGCGTTTAAATTGCCAACCTTTACGTGCTTAATGTTGATTGATGAGTTGATGGTACTTATATCAATATCCTTTGCAGTAGTATACCCTATTTGAATTTTCGCATTTTTTGTTTTTGAATATAGGTTATTACAGTTAATACCCATGAGCTCGATATCACAATTTGTTGTCAGTGCTTCAAAATCTTGAGAAACAATATCTTCAACGTAAATTTTTGCATTTGAAGTTTCTAATCTTATTTTTTTGAACATCATAGATGGAATATAGATTTCGTGTGAAATACTTATATTCTTTGTAGTTGTTAAATTAATAGAAATTTGATTATTTTTATTAATTATAGTTAGATAATCTTGATCATCATTTTGAGGACATCTAATTTTTGAATTTACTATGATCTCATTTTCAAGGTGTTTTTTTAGTGTAATGTAACCATTAACAGCATGGATGTCTAATTCTATTCCTTCTATTGCAGACGTACGATATTCTTTGTCTATTGTTTTATATGACCCAAAGAAGTTAAAGGTTGTATTGTCAATGAAATTACTAACAAAATCAGCTATTTTATCAGCTACTTCAGTAGTTGTATTTGTAAAAGCACTTGCTATATTTTCGATTTTTGAACTAAATTCATCAATTGATTTATCGAAATCTTTTTGAATATACGTTGCTTTAATATCCTTGATCCAATTATTTATTCTGTCTCCAAGTTTTGATACTTCTCCTTGGAAATCAGCCTTATTTGAGTCTTTGAAGAAACTGAAATCAAAATCTTTATTTTCTTTATCACCATCCAATGCTTCAATTAATCTGGCTGCTTCCTCACTAGTTATTTTACCTTTCTCAAGCATCTCTAAAACATACATTTTTTCGTTACTATATGCCATAATATTTTCTCCCCCTCTCATTTTTGTCCCTTTAATATACTAACAGCATCTTCTACACTGATTTCTCCAGAGTCTATTCTCTTAAGCACCTCTTTACGTTTATCGTTAGAATTTTGAGGCTCAGCCTTATAATCTAAGGCACTTACTACATCTTCCAGTCTGCTTTTTACAGTCGGATAAGAAATACCAAGATCTTTCTCAACCTCTTTAATATTTCCTCTACACTTAATAAACGCATCAATAAATAATTTTTGGTCAGAACTCAGCTTACAAAATTTGCAAGGACTAAAATTCCCCTCGATAGTTGTATTACATACTCTACAGCTTATTCTTGTTATTTCTGTATCAGAATTACAGACAGGACATTTTCCTAAAATCTCTTTTTTCATAACATCCCTCCTTTTTGTCATTTTAAGTATACAATAAATTATCATGAAATTTATATTTTTTAAACATACTTTATATGCTATAATCCAAATAATAATCAAAAAAAGATAGGGGCTAGTTTCGATGAAGGTTTTACATTTGATAGGCGGTGGTGACGATGGAGGAGCTAAAATTCATGTTCTTTCACTTGTCAAAGAGCTGAGTAAATATATTGAAGTCAAGATCGTAAGCTTTCGTCACGGCATATTTTCGGATGATGCTCTTGTTATGGGGATTGATATAGAGGTTGTAAAAGAAAGTAATGTTTTTCTAGATATTAAAAGGGTAGTTGACATAATAAAAACTGAAAAGATAGATATTATTCACTCGCATGGAGCAAAAGCAAATATGATGTCAGTTATTTGCAGTGTGTTTGTAAAAGTACCGAGGATAACTACTGTCCATAGCGATTACAGGCTTGATTATATGCAAAGCATGGGTAAAAAATTGACTTTTGGGACAATAAACACTATTGCTTTGAGATGTCTTAAAAATTACATAGCAGTATCTAACAACTTTAAAACAATGCTTATTGAAAGAAACTTTAATAAGAATAATATATTTACACTGTATAATGGTGTTGATTTTAGTGCCCCTAGAAGAGAATATTGCAGAAGTGCGTTTTTAGAAAAATATAATTTACCATTTCAAGAGCAGGATATTATTATTGGAATTCTTGCAAGGTTGCACCCGGTTAAGGGATTTGGTACTTTTTTAAGTGCTGCAAAAGAAGTAATTGCAGCAAGAAAATCTGTGAAGTTTCTAATCGGTGGTGAGGGTGAAGAACGTAAAAACTTGGAGCGTGAGATACAATCAAGGGGACTTTCAAATAGTGTATTTTTACTTGGCTACGTAAGTGACCCATATGAATTTATGAGCAATATAGATATGAATATTTTAACCTCAATTAGTGAGAGCTTTCCATACTCAATATTAGAAGGAACGATGTATAAAAAGGCTACTATAAGTAGTGACGTAGGGGGCATATCAGACTTGATTGAGCACAATATTAATGGATATCTGATTACTCCAGGTGACTATAAATCGTTGGCTTCATATATTCTGAAACTCATCGAGGATACAAGTCTTAGAGCTGAATTTGGAGAAAAAATTTATGAAAAAGCGATGCACATGTTTTCACTCGAAAACATGTGTGAAACTCAGCTTTCTATATATGAAACATTACTTAAGCAAAAGCAAAGTTTAGGTTTTTTAAATCATAAAACACCACTTAAAGAAACGCTAGATTCGAATTCATCAAAGAATGACTATGATGTTATAATCTCAGGATATTATGGATTTAAAAACATCGGTGATGAAGCTATGTTAAAATCAATAATTGAAAGTATACAAAAACATAGAAATAACATAAAGATAGTGGTTTTATCTAATAATCCCCAAGAAGCTATTAATACTTATAAAATTGGTGCAGTTAATCGTTTTAATCTTCTTGGAATTTTATATACTATGAAAAAAGCAAAACTTTTTATAAATGGTGGTGGAAGTTTGATCCAAGACAATTCAAGTACCAGATCATTATTCTATTATCTATTCATGATTTGGCTTGCAAAAAAGATGAGAATGAAGGTAATGATTTATGCCAATGGTATTGGACCTTTGAATAAGAAGTCAAACAAACGGCTCGCCACGTATGTTTTAAATCAAGTGGATATAATTACTGTAAGAGAAAAAATGTCTTATACTGAAATAAAAAATTTAGGTGTTTTAAAGCCTACCGCTATTGTTACTGCAGATCCTGCTTTATTAATTAACCCGATTGAAGAGGCAGAAATTGACACTTTACTTCACCAAGAAGGACTTATTGGTGATAATTTAGTAGGATTTTCAATTAGACAGTGGAATAAATTCCACGATTATGAGAATATAATTGCAAATGTTGCTGATTATATGGTTGAAAAATACAAAATTATACCGGTGTTTTTGCCAATGCATAATCCGGATGATGTTTTTATTATTGAAGATATTATTTCAAGAATGAAGAATAAAGGTTTCTTAACTAAAAATCGATACAATGCTTCACAAATTTTAGGGCTGATTAGCAGATTTAAGCTTTTAATTGGAATGAGACTCCATGCTTTGATTTTTGCAGCCAGCGTTGGAGTCCCGATAATAGGTCTTTCATATGAACCTAAGGTAGAAGGTTTCATGAAATATATTAATCAAGGCAATCTCTGTATTAGCGGAAATTTATACTTCGAAAATATGAAGAATATGGTAGACTTTACGTGGGAAAACAGGATAAGCATCAGAAAAGAATTGGAACTTAAAACTGAATTTTTAAAACAAAAGGCAGATTTAAATAATAAGATTGCTATGGAGTTATTAAACAGTGTATGCGATTGGAAAGGTGTTTATAGCAATGAGTGATAAAATATCTATATTAGATGTGCCGATAGACAAAGTAAATATGACTGATGCAGTTTCAAAAGTTTTAGATTATTTAAATGAGGATCGAGTACACACTGTCTTTACTCCAAATCCAGAAATGATAATGGAAGCAAAACGAAACCCTGAATTAAAAAAAGCCCTTCTGTTAGGTGATTTAGTTATACCTGACGGTGCAGGTGTAGTAATCGGATCCAGAATATTAGGTACAAATTTACCTGAAAGAGTTGCAGGCTTTGATTTAATTCAAAATTTATTCAAAGTAACTCGTACGCCAAACTTAAGGTTCTTTTTTTTAGGTGGGCAACCAGGGATTGCTGAAGATGCTGCTAAAAAGGTTATAAAAGTTCATCCTAATATTGATGTTGTTGGATTTTTAGATGGGTACTTTAAAAATGAATATGTATCTTCAATAATAAATAATATTAACAGTTCAAATGCTGATATACTTTTAGTAGGTTTAGGAGCACCGAAACAAGAGCTATGGATAAATAAATATAAAGATGAGATTAATGTAAAAGTATGTATCGGTGTTGGAGGTAGTTTTGATGTTCTTTCCGGGAGGGCTAAAAGAGCACCTGTTTTCTTTCAGAAGAACAACATTGAATGGCTCTATAGGCTGTGCAAAGAACCACGTAGATCTATAAGAATGCTTGATCTCCCAAGATTTTTATTTTGGGTAACTGTAGCGAAGGTTAAAAAGTGAGGAACGTTTATGGAAAATATGATTGAAGTAAAAAACCTTACCAAAAGATATGGTGGAATATTAGCATTAAATAAATTAAACCTTTCAATTAAAAAGGGAGAGACTATAGGTCTTTTAGGTCATAATGGTGCAGGTAAGTCAACTTTTGTATCTTTACTTACTGGAACAACAAAACCGACTGATGGAGATATTTTTATCAATAATATAAGTATTAAAACCCGTTTTAATGATGTTAAAAAGATAATAGGGTATGTACCACAAGATATTGCTTTGTATTCTATGCTGTCGGGAATCGATAATTTGAATTTTTGGGCAGAAATTTATGGATTAAAAGGATCAACTAAAAAGGAAAGAATAAAAGAAGTGATCTTAACTGTTAGACTAGAAGAGAAAATCACTCAGAAAGTTGAAACCTATTCTGGTGGAATGAAAAGGAGGCTAAATATTGCTGTGGCACTCCTACATTATCCGGAAATTCTTATTTTGGACGAGCCAACTGTTGGTATCGATATCCATTCTAAACGATATATTTTCGAAGCTATTAAGAATCTTAAGAAGAACAACAGAACAATAGTCCTTGTAAGCCACTATATTGATGATATGGAGATTTTATGCGATAAAATAGCAATATTAAAAAAAGGAGAGATGGAAGCTTGCGGTACGCAGTCAGAACTTTTGAAACATTATAATAAAGAAAGCTTAGAGGAGATATTACTTGAGTTTAATGGAGGATAAAAGCAATGCAAAAAATAATTAATATGTTTACTCTCAAAAAAGATAAAAAAGTTGCTATTATTACAATTGGTATAATAATATCTATTGCATGTTTATTTACTGTTGTTTATACATTGGTTTCGAAAAAAACGCCAAAAGAATTTTATATTAAGGCTGAAGAAGAAAACTTCAAAAAATATTCAAATCATATTAAAAAAGTTTATGATGATTTTTATAAAGAACAAATACCTTTCATCGAGAATAAATACCAAAAAAAGCTAGACATCTCAGTACAGGATATCAATGTGCAGGGAGATAAATTTAGTAGTATTAATAACTTAATTATACCAATTGCAAAAAAGCTTAGCTTGATGTTTGATTACAATAACAACGTAAAAGACTCTCAGAGCTTGTCTACGATATCGGTATCATTGTCTAAGTCACGTTTTGTAGATGCTTACATATATAGCGAAGCTGATAATACAAAATGTTTTATACCTGTTTTAGTACCAGATAAACACTATTTAGTAAATAATGAAAGCGTTGATAAAATATATTCTCAATTAAATATACCAATAAGACCTAAGCGTGTTTTGGGACCTGTTGATATTGTTAAAACCTTAAAATATAGTGATGATGTGTTTAATAAGGTTATGAAAGCCTATGGAATATTGATTTCAAATTTTATTGACGAAAGGGACGTGACTTATGGTCTAAAAAAGACTGTAAAAATTGGTCAAGATAGTATTGATTGCCAAGAGGTTATAATAGTTTTAAACAGTAAGAAGACTGAAAATTTACTAAAAGATGTTATAAAAAAGATAGCCTCTGATGATGATTTAATTAGACTAACATATGAAAACTATGCTGATATAATCAAGCTTGTCAATGAAGCGGGAATTTTTGATATTTTTAGTGCGTTAAATAAATACGGCATTATCAAATTATCAAATAGTATGAGTGATTTAATAGATACTATTAATGTGAAAAAAGATACTGGAGCATTCAAAGATTTTATTAAGCTGTTTTCGGAGAATGTCGTTGTTCCTAATGATATAAGCATGAAATTGCTAATTGACAAATCTTACAATATAGTTGATAGACAAATAAATATTAATAATGTAAATATGCCCAATCTAAGTAGTAAAAACAAATATTCAATTAACATAAATACTGGAACAAACGATATAAAAGATGAGAACTTTAATACTATGAGATTTAATCTGATTTTCGATCTTACCAATCGAGCTGGAGATAATGATACTCAAAAGGTCTCTTTTAATTCAGAATATGCAAATATGTTAGGAAATATATTAAAAAGCAAAATTATTAAGGTTGAATATGAACATAGATCTAACGATATTCCTAAATTATTAGCAAGCCTAAACCTTGAATTAGCTGATAATGATGTAGATCTAGATAAAGATAAAAATGCAACACTAGTTTCAGATATAAATTATAAGCTTTCATTTAGTAAAGACGATTCAAATAATATTAATACTTTAAAGGGTAATATTAATAGTGAAACCAGAAGAAATGATAAAATGAAAACAGAAAACAACTTGATTACACTCAATATCAATTTAAAAGCTCCTTCAATTGATTTAAAGAGTGCTTCAGCAATCCTTAGTATAAATAGATATAATAAATTAAATGTGGATTTTGGCGATTCAGATGTTGTTGTTGGAACACCAGTTGATACCAAAAATATGAATGGCAATGGAATAAATCAGGTTTGCGATGAGATAAACAAATCTATCCATGAATTTATAATTAAAAATGTATCAATAATAGGTGAATCTTTCCTTAGAGGATGATGAATGAATATTCTATTGGCCTTAATCAAAAATGACTGCAAAATATTTTTAAAAGATTGGAAAGCACTTATATTAATACTTATAATGCCGTTTTTATTTATTGGTTTTTTTTCCTTGTCATTGTCGTCATATTTAAATAAAAGTAATTTTATTGATCCTTTTGAAGTAGCACTAGTAGATCACGAAAACTCTTCACAGACAAGAATAATCACAAATCAGTTAAAGGAAGTTGAGCTGTTTAAAAAGATACTATATGTTAGGGAGGATGAAGCTGTAAAATTACTTTACAATAATAAAATTGCAGCAATAATTATAATTCCAAAGGATTTTTCTGAAAGCATACTTGTGGGCAAATTAAATCCAGTTGTAGTAATAGGGAATAAATCAATGCCTCTTCAGGCTTTTGTCGTAAAGACATTTATAGAAAGTGCTGCTAATCTTTTTTCATCTGCTCAGAGCGCACTAAGAACCATATCATATTTTTGCAATAAACTTGGATTAAATCTTAATGTCTATCAAGAATCTATAGTTGATCTGACTATGAGGGTATTATCTCGAAATGAAATTTATTCTGAAGTGACGGATATGGCGAATTATAATCTTTCACCGATGGAGTACTATACAGCTTCTCTTACGGTTATTTTTCTTATGTTTGCCGGAATGCCTGGTATGAAGATGCAGGTATATGAAAAGTGCACAGGAATTACAAAAAGGCTTTTGTCAACGACTACAAAGCTATGGCATATTGTGCTATCTAAGACAATTGTTTCATTCTTATTATCAGTACTACAGTTTACAGTCATTATTATTCTAACATCTTTTGTTTTCAAAGACTATTGGGGCGCGCCAGTTAGCAGTATTATTATACTATTTTTATGCATAATTTTTGCAATTTCTGCTTGGTCGATTCTGGTCGCTTCTATTTCAAATACTCCAAAAACCGCAGATGTTTTAGGCAATCTTGGGATACTCCTTATGGCTATTATCGGAGGGAATATCTATTCGTTGTCAACTATGCCTGATTTTGTAAGGATTTTAAGCAATTTCACAATTAGTAGACATGCCATGGAAGGATTCATGGTTCTGTTTTCTTCAGATCCATCTTTGAGTATTGCGTGGTCTTCTGGAAGCCTTATATTAATTGGTATGGTTGAAATGCTTTTATCAATTATTATAGGAACAGCTAAAAAATAAATTCTATATTTTATGTCTTATTCGCTCTGCCATACTCCAAATGGGAGATGTTTGACCGATTCTTTTAAAAGACCTTATTATTATTTTAGAATCCTCATCATCACTCAAAGCTTGTATTGCAGCTGTGACAGCAACAATTTCTTCAATTTCCTTTTGAGTTCTGTTTTTTTCAATAGCTTCTTCCTTATGGTCAGTAATCGACCCTTCTTTATTTGATTCGTTGCTTTTTTTTGCGCGTGCATTAAAAAACTTTTCAGCAACTTGAGGAAAAATAGCATATGATAGAATATCTTCGTCTTGAACGATAAAGTCCTTAATCTGTTCTCTAATCTTCTCCAATTCAGGAACAATCAAATCAGCTGGTCTACAGGTTATTAAATTTTCATCTTTTAGAATCAATTCTTGAATTTCTTTAGGAATTGGTGCTGGAGGCTTACCATATTCTCCTTTAACCAATGCTTTTGATTCTTTAGGAACCATTTTATATCTTTCACCACATAAAACATTCATGACTGCTTGGGTACCAACTATTTGGCTGGTTGGCGTTACAAGTGGCGGATAACCAAAATCTTTTCTTACACGGGGGACTTCTTTTAGAACCTCTTCGTATCTGTCCAATGCATTAGATTGCTTCAACTGGGATACCAGATTTGATAGCATTCCCCCTGGTACTTGGTAAATCAATGTATTCACATCAACCCCCATAACTTTTACATCAAGCAGTCCTGATTCTATATATTTTTCCTTCAATGGTCTAAAATAATCAGAAATTTCGCTTAATAGTTTTAAATCATATCCAGTATCAAACTGTGTATCTCTTAATGTTGCAACTAATGGCTCCGTCGGTGGTTGAGATGTACCAAGGGCTAGTGGAGATATTGCACAATCAACTATATCGACATTCGCTTCGATCGCTTTTAAGTAAGTCATCGATGCAACACCACTAGTGTAATGCGTATGTAGCTGTATAGGAACCTTAATATTCTCTTTTAATACAGTTATTAATTCATAAGCCTGATATGGTAATAAGAGACCTGCCATATCTTTTATACAAATTGAATCAGCGCCCATCTCTTCTAGACGCTTCGCATCTTTTACGAATAGTTCCAAACTATGTACAGGACTTGTCGTATAACACACAGTTCCCTGTGCATGGCCGCCTTCACTTTTACACGCATAAATTGCAGTTTCAATGTTTCTTACATCATTTAGAGCATCAAATATTCTAATTATATCTATACCGTTTGAAACAGCTTTTTGAACAAAATATGATACTACATCATCAGGGTAATTTTTATACCCAAGAAGATTTTGCCCCCTTAAAAGCATTTGAAGTTTTGTATTTTTTACTTTATTACGAATGAGTCTCAACCTTTCCCAAGGATCTTCATTTAAAAACCTTAAGCAGGCATCAAATGTAGCTCCACCCCAAACCTCTAACGAGTGGAAGCCTACAAGATCTAATTTTTCAAGTATTGGTAGCATATCATTTATACCCATTCTTGTTGCAATTAAAGACTGATGGGCATCACGTAAAACAGTTTCAGTAATTCTTACTTTTGACATATCTATCCTCCTATTTCAAGTGTAACCAAAATATCTCCAACACTAACAGTTTTACCTGCCTCAGCATTAATAGCTTTAACGGAGCCGTCTTGGGGTGCCACCAATTCATTTTCCATTTTCATAGCTTCCAATACAACCAATACCTGATCTTTTTTTACTAAGTCGCCAATCTTAGCATTCACTATAAGCACTGTACCAGGCATTGGAGCTTTAATATGTACTCCACTTACTAAAGAATCGCTCTGTCCACTTTCTGCATGCTTTCCTGCAACAGATCCAGCTTCATGCTTTGGTGAAACTAAGGCAACTGGTGCATAACTTTTTGTCTCCTTTTCTTTTGATATATATTTATGATCATGTTTTAATTCTTCTACCTCAACTTCATACTGATTCCCATTAACTTTAATCAAATACTTTTTCATAAAAACTTCTCCCCCTAAACACAATATATATATTTATTTGGTAAACACAAAGGTTTACCCCTACATTATTTTCTCACTTTCTACCTCTCTTAAGTTCTACCTCTTATCTCTAAAGCGGTATATTCCCATGTTTCTTAGCAGGTCTTGAATCTCTTTTGCTAGCTAGCATATCAAGTGCATTAATAAGCCTTATCCTGGTAGTCGCAGGTTCTATAACATCATCAATATATCCTCTTGCGGCAGCGATATATGGGTTTGAGAACTTTTTTTTATATTCATCGACTTTCTCAGTTCTCATTTGATCAGGGTTATTAGATGAAGTTATTTCTTTTTTAAAAATAATATTTGCAGCTCCATCAGGACCCATAACAGCAATCTGTGCAGTCGGCCATGCAAAAACCAAATCAGCTCCCAGATGTTTGCTATTCATTGCGATATATGCTCCACCATAAGCTTTTCGTATTATAACATTTATTTTTGGCACCGTAGCTTCAGAAAATGAATACAGAAGCTTTGCACCATGTCTAATGACACCTGAGTGTTCTTGTGAAACCCCGGGTAGGTAGCCTGGCACATCAGTAAAGGTAATAATAGGAATATTGAAGGCATCTAAGAAACGTACAAATCTAGCTGCTTTGTCAGAAGAATTTATATCCAATACCCCAGCTAATACTTTAGGTTGGCTTGCAATAATACCTATTGTACTACCATTTAATCTTCCAAATCCGACAATAATATTACCAGCAAAAAATTTCTGAACCTCGAAAAACTCGCCATCATCAACAATCTCGCAGATAACTTCCATCATATTGTACGGCTTGTTAGGCTCCTCAGGTATAATATCATTTAATGCTGTACAAAGTCTTTTTGCACTGTCACCTGTTTTATAGACATAACTGTCTGAAAGATTATTTTCAGGTAAGTAGCTAATTAATTTCCTTATTTGATACAAGCAGTCTGTTTCAGTCTCAGATTTAAAATGAGCAACACCACTGATTAAATTATGTGTATCAGCTCCACCCAGATGTTCAAAGGTAACATCCTCCCCAGTAACTGTTTTGATTACTTGAGGACCAGTAATAAACATCTGGCTGGTTTTTTCCACCATAAATACAAAATCAGTTATTGCTGGTGAATAAACAGCTCCACCTGCACAAGGCCCCATAATAACAGATATTTGTGGAATGATACCTGAAGCAAGTGTATTTCTATAGAAAATCTCACCAAAACCACTCAAGGAGTCGATACCTTCTTCAATTCTAGCACCACCAGAATCATTAACACTAATAAAGGGAGCACCCATTTTTACAGCCATATCCATAACCTTCGTTATTTTTTTTGCATGCATTTCACCTAAAGATCCCCCAATAACCGTAAAATCCTGGGACGCAATAAACACAAGACGTCCATCTATTGATCCATAGCCTGTAATAACACCATCGCCCATGACCTTCTTCTTCTGAAGATTGAAATCTATACCACGGGTTTCAACAAATGAATCAATTTCCACAAAACTATCATGATCAAAAAGCTCAGCTATTCTTTCTCTGGCAGTCATTTTACCTGCTTCGTGCTGCTTCTTTATTTTTTCGGATCCTCCACCTAATTCTTGTTCATTTTTTTTATTAATCAAATCCTCTATTTTCGTTTTATTACTCATAGTTTCCTCCTTCAGTTAGCGTAAAAATACTATTATAATAAGATATTATTACTAGGTGATAATTATATATTAAATTAAAATAACCTGCAATAATTTACTAATTTTTTTTGACCTGTGTTTTTTTCTTATTGGCAAAAAAAAGATTATTATTTTATCCTACTATTTATATACTGAACTAGGTTTCAAAATAACATTTTTGAAACCGTTAGTGCATGTTAATACTTGCTTCATTAAAAAAATTATTACCTCGGCAAGTATAACTAAAAGAAAAAGTTAATACTTGCCTCATTAAAAAATTATAACCTAGGCAAGTATAAACTGAAATCATATTAACGAAAGGGATTAAAAGGGGCACCAAGTTGTTTATATTCTAACCTATCTAAAATATCTTCAACCCTTCGTTTGATTTTATATGAAAACTTATCACTATATAGCATTTTCATCAAATGTTCATGAACTTCATCATATTTGCAAGATTTTATGAATTCAAAAATAGCGGTAAACCACTGCCGTGTAGTATTATTGGAAGGCGTATCGTAAAGTTGTTTAAATAAAATCGGGATTAAAACCTCTTTTGGCGTGTACCGTTCTAAAACCTCCAGTATCTCAGTTTTTGTATGGGTATCTTCTATACAACTAATCCTAGGCATATTACAAAAATATTCAAACAACACATCATATGCATTTTTATTTCCTAAATAAACATACTTAAAAAGAACGGATAATGCTCTATCTTTTAGTTCTTTATCAGTACCTTTTAGTACACTTACCAATTCATCATTAACAGTTGCGCTTTTCGCTTCAGATAGGTATGCTTCAGCGTCAAAAGGTTGCTCGTAAATAATTTCAACCGAGCTAAAATCGCTACATGCTTCTCTATTAGCGTCAAACATCATACTTTCAAACAAATTTTTGCAACAGGAAGTACTTCCTGTCTCAATCATCTCATCAATATAAGGTTCAAATTCCAGCTTGTTTAAGCATACACCGTATTGTTCATCTCCATCACATACCGGTGCAAAACAGTCATTACAATTAATGCAAGTACGATCAAGATCTTCCATTTAATAACCTCCATTCAAAAATATGTTATAGGACAGAGGTTCAGTACGCTGAACCGTGTGTGGATTTATGCTCATGCTACTTTCCGTTTAAATCATCACGAGAAGAATTATACACTAGTTATGGTAAACTTCAATAATCAAAATTTAAAAGGTATGTTATTATTTAAAATAATAAAGTTTGTATTACCGCCAAGAGTAAGAAGAATACACAATACAAACTCACAAGGAAATGTCCAATAGCAAATGAAATTAAAGAAATAAGAAAAAATCCAGAAATTCAAATACATAAAATGCAAGACCATATTTCTAGAACTGGTGCTGAAATAATAGCTCTTTCAAACAATAGACCCGAGTTAAATATTGAATGTAAAAGATTGATTGATTGTGCAAATGAGATTACTAATAAAAAGGATCTTGAGGATATTGTGCTAGAATTACAACAAACTTTGTGGGAGATTCAGAGAGACAATAATAAAATGATACCTCCCATAGATCAAAAACAATTGTCAGAAAATATCGAATCAAATTGTGGCTATTTGACTTTACCATTAGTTGTAGAAATTCAAAGTTTTGCAGATACTGCTATAACACATGCATATAATATTAGGAATATAAATCAGAAACTTAATAAAATAATACCACACAATCAACAATTTCAAGTACAAAGAAGTGCATAATCTTGTTAAAGAATATAAATAGCTCATGTTCAATAAAAGATATATGGGTAAGGTATAATCAAGGAGTTATTCGGTGAATTATATAATTATATATTCATTGTTGTTCGTTTGAGGCTAAAGTGATAAAATAAGATTACAAGAAAGAACTTTTAAATATTTTGATTTAATTCTTGAATATTTTTGATACTTTGTACTATAATACAAATCGTTGGGAAATATTTAAATATTATTTTTATAGAAGGATTGATATCATAAATGAATCAGAACACAACTGAATCTGGATAACACAAATTAATTTCACATCTTAATTAAGTTTTTAATACGATATTAAGACATGATTTAGATCACAAAATTAGCTATTTTAATAAATTAAATTTAAAAATAGATTTCACAAATTAGATTTGGAAGGAGTCTTTATACATGAATTTCTTTAAAGAAATATCAAAAAGGGCAGTGTCTGATATTAAAACGATTGTCCTGCCTGAAAGTACAGACATTAGAACAATTAAGGCAGCCGCAATGGTGCAAGAGCAAGAAATTGCCAATATTATTCTTGTAGGTAACCAAGAAAGTATTAAGAGTTTGGCTCAAGGTTTAGATATATCAAAGGCTTTAATAGTTGATCCTTTAAGCTCAAGTAAATTTGAAAGTTATGTAAATCAGTTTTATGAAATGAGAAAAGCAAAAGGTATGACCTTGGAAAAAGCTAACGAAATAATGAAAGATCCGGTTTATTTTGGTGTAATGATGGTAAAAAATAATGAAGCAGATGGTATGGTTTCTGGAGCAATTCATTCTACTTCAGATACATTAAGGCCTGCTCTTCAGATTCTTAAAACTGCACCTGGAACAAAACTGGTATCTGCATTCTTTATAATGGTTGTACCTAATTGCGAGTTTGGGACTAATGGGATATTTATTTATGCTGACAGTGGTCTTGTAGAAAACCCTAGTGCTGATGATTTATCAGAAATTGCAATATCTTCTGCTAAAACATTTAAAACACTTGTCGGTGTAGAACCTAAAGTTGCAATGCTTTCTTATTCAACATATGGAAGTGCTAAAAGTGAATTAACCCAGAAGGTTGTAGAAGCGACAAAGCTAGCTAAAGAGAAAGCTCCTGATATATTATTAGATGGAGAACTTCAAGTAGATGCAGCTATTATACCAGCAATTAGTAAATCAAAAGCACCTGGTAGTAATATTGCAGGACAAGCTAATGTATTGATATTTCCAGACTTGAATTCAGGAAATATTTCGTATAAATTGACTCAACGGCTTGCAAAAGCTGAGGCTTATGGACCAATCACACAAGGATTGGCAAGACCTGTTAATGATTTATCAAGAGGGTGCAGTGCTGAAGACATCGTTGGGGTTGTCGCAATCACTGCAGTTCAGGCACAAAAATAGAAGAGATCTATACAAAATAATATGTATTAACAAAACAAGGAGGCTATTTTATGAAGATCCTAGTGATAAATTCCGGCAGTTCCTCACTTAAATATCAGTTGATTGATATGAAGGACGAAACAGTTCTTGCCAAAGGGTTATGTGATCGCATTGGACTTGAGCATTCGTTTATAAAGCATGCTAAAGAGTCTCAAGAACCAGCTGTTTTAGATATAGAACTTCAAAATCATAAAGTTGCAATAAAAAATGTTATTGACTTATTAAGAGATAAAAATCTAGGTGTAATAAGCGATATGGCAGAGATAATAGCAGTAGGACATCGTGTTGTTCATGGAGGAGAAAAGTTCCATGATGCAGTAATAATCGATGATAAGGTTATGAAGGCTATACGGGATTGTGTTGAGCTTGCACCACTCCATAACCCACCTAACATTATAGGGATAGAAGCTTGTCAAGATATTATGCTGAACACACCGATGGCTGCAATATTTGATACCGCGTTTCATCAAACTATGCCAAAGTATGCATACCTGTATGCGTTGCCATATGATATGTATGAAAAGTACGGTATAAGGAAATATGGATTCCACGGCACTTCACATAAATATGTTTCTCAGAGGGGAGCAAAACTAGTTGGAAAGCCTCTGGAAGATATCAAAGTTATCTCTTGTCACTTAGGAAATGGCGCAAGTATATGTGCAATAGATAAGGGAAAATCGGTTGATACCAGTATGGGATTTACTCCTTTATCAGGTCTTGTTATGGGAACTCGTTCTGGAACTATTGACCCTGCTGTAATATCTTATCTAATGGATAAAGAAAAGATGTCGGTGAAAGAAATTAATGATTATCTGAATAAAAAATCTGGAGTCTTAGGAATCTCTGGTGTAAGTAGTGATTTTAGAGACTCTTGAATCAGCTGCTGCACAAGGCAATGAAAGAGCTGAGCTTGCTTTGAATATATTTTGCTTATAATAGTAAAAAAATATATTGGTGAGTACATCGCTGTACTGGGTGGTATGGATGTATTAATATTTACAGCAGGTATTGGCGAAAATAATGGAGTGATAAGACAAAAAATAGTAAGCAATACGATGAGTCAGACAATGGCAGAAA
>CAVYEU010000095.1:0-69596 GCA_963767415.1 uncultured Eubacteriales bacterium | reverse complement strand
ATCCTTTTATTGATGAAGTTTATGAAGCGGCTTTAAAAAATGGTGCGATTGGCGGAAAAGTTGTTGGAGCAGGCGGAGGTGGATTCTTACTTTTATATTGCAAAAACGGAGGAAAAAGTAATCTAATATCTGCAATGAGTAAATATGGTCTAGATCCAATGTGGTTTGCATTTCAACGTGATGGTGCAAAAATCATATTTCATGGATAAATTTATTTGTTTTAAGAATAAATTTGAAAGAAGTGATAATAGTGGCAGATAAAAAGAGCAGAAACATACAAAAATCTAAAAAAGTAAATAAAGATTTAGAGTATTATGTAAATATGATTCTTTCAAAGTATTATATTCGTATGTTTGTGGTAATATTTATTGCTTATTATATTTTCTTTGCAATAACCTACAAATCTATTTCAACATTTTTTGTAGGAATTCTGTTTGTGATTGCAATGGGGCTAGTAATAGCGTATAGCAAATATTTAAGAGATAAAAAAACATTAAATTTAAATATGCTTACCCGAATGTCTATTTCACTAGGTATTGTACTTCGTTTTTGTTACATGTTTTATACTAATTATCAGATTCGTCAGCATGATGTGTATGGTCCAGGCAGGTATGGACATCTAAATTACATATTAGATATTGCTAGAAATTTTACATTGCCACAGACTGGTGAAGATCAGGCTTACCATCCTCCGCTGCACCATATAATTTGTGCTTTTTTTTATGATGTAGGAAAATTATTTGCATTAAGTGATGAAATGGCTATTTATCTTATCCAATTAGTTATTGTGTTGATTAGTAGTATTACCATAATTATTGTAAGCAAAATTTTAGAAGAAGTTAAAATAAATGATTTGGGAAAGTTTGTTGGTGTGACATTCTTTGCGTTTTATCCTATGAATATTTATGCATCGTCATTTTATAATAATGATCCGACATTTTATATGTTTTATATTTTTTCAATTCTATATTTATTTAAGTGGATTAAAACACAAAGTACTCGTAATATTATCTATCTGTCGCTGTTAACAGCAGCAACAGTATTAACTAAGAAAAATGGTTTGTTCTTGTTCCCAATAATATTTTTAGTATTTTTTGTTGAATTTGTTAGAAATAGAAAACAATATATAACTTATTTAAAACAGTCTAGTCTATATGCTATCATAGCGCTACCGCTATCATCCTTGCATATATTAAGAAATTATATTTTGTTTAATCAAGGAATAAGTTATACAGTAAGTTTGGGTCGATTTAAGCACTTTGATAATACATTCTATACTCTTTTTTATATCTCGATTTATGGTTTGATAACAAATCCATTTACAATTAATCCAATAGTTAATTTAACTGATAAAGAACCAAATAAATTTTTTTTAGAATATTTATTTAGATCTTCTTTATTTGGTGAATGGAGGTATCCTGGGCTTGAATTATCTGGAAGTTTGCTTGTAATAGCAGCGTTGATAATATGTTTTATATTCATAATCTCATTAGGATTCATTAAGAAGAAAGATTTGTTCACAATTGATTATGTTTTCATAATGAATATTATTGTTCTCTTTGGAGTGTTATTGCAAAGACGTATAGTTGCACCGTTATTACCTGGGCAAAACTTCAGGTATATTGAGCCAATACTGGTTTCGGTTGCATATTTCTTAGGTAAAATGTCAGACAGGCTAAATACTGGGAATAATAAACTTCTTAAGAATTTGATTCCTAGCTGTGTTGTGTTGTTTTCTTTAGTATCAACGCTATTTATATTACAAATTGGTGTTCCTAAATAAAGTGGAGGAATAATAATGATACATTTAAACAAGCAAAGGTATGAATATCTAGAAGAAGTAAATGAAGGTATTTTAAATCAAATAAAAAAAAGTAATGATGCATCAAAAACAGTATTAGATGTTGGTTGTGGATATGGAGCGTTATCATATGAGATTAAAAAATTGGGGTATACTGTATATGGTATAGAAGGAAATACTGCTGCTTCAGAAAAGGCTGGCACAAGAATTGACAAAATAATTAATATGGATTTAACAGATATAGAAAAAATCAAAGATGAATTGTGTAGCACTAAATTTGATATTATTATATTTTCAGATGTTTTAGAGCATTTATATGATCCTTTTAATATAGTAGTAAAATATATTGGATTTCTAAAGCCAGGTGGGCAAATAATTATTTCGGTACCTAATATAGCTGTTTGGTCAAAAAGATTAAAATTACTATTTGGAGATTTTAGGTATACAGATACTGGGGTTTTAGACAGAACACATATTAGATTTTTTACATTCAAATCTGCAAGTGAACTAATCTTGTCAGCAGGCTTGAAGATAGAGAAGACTGATTATACGCCTTATATAATAAGAGCATTTCTACCGATTATCAAGAAGATTTATTTAAAAGAAAAGAATGTTGATGGAATGAACGTTGATGGAATAAATGTTGACGGAATAGATAAAAGACAAATCCTTGATTCTTCAGGGTATAGGATATATCTAAAATATGTATACCCCTTAGAGTATTTTCTAGGATACCTATTTAAAAGACTATTCGCTTTTAGAATAATAATAGTTGCAAAAATGGCTTAGAAACCGATTATTTTAGTATTGCTTCTCAAAGAAACAATAAGAAACCCGATCCGATTTGAGTCAAAGACTTGCCCCGTGATTATTTCAATTCTATTACAATTTCTTTACATCTGAGATCAATTCATTGACGTCAAAAAATCACTTTGTTATAATAAACTAGAATCCAAAGGATACGAATGGTAAGGTACTATCCTAAGGTTTATTGAAAGTCAGGTTATTGAACTATCGGGAGTAGGTTTAGCCTGGCTTTATTATTATTCACTACTTCCAAAATACAAAACACAAGGAGGATTTGAGAGTATGCGAAGTCTCAAAAAGAATTTAGCGGTACTAGTAGTTATGGCAATGCTTTTGACAGCTATTGTACCTGTGTGGGCAGCACCCGCAAGTTCACAACAGTTTGGCTTCTCGCAAGAGGCAGGGAAGTTACACGATCTTGGACTTTACTACGGTACATCAGCTACCACATTTGTTCCAGCATTACAGGATTCTCTAACAAGAGAAGCAGGAGCAATACTAGTTCTAAGATTATTTGGCTTAGAAGACGATGCTAAAGCAATAGACCCTACAGACGCACAACAAATAGTGTCGCAATTTAAAGATTCAGGCCAAATAGATTCATGGGCAGTAAACCAAATCGCATATGCAACAAGTACAGATTATGCTGCGATGATTGCAGGAAATCCTGATGGAACTTTTAATCCTCAAGGCCCATTGAAAGGAAAAGATTTATGTACTCTAGTTTTGAAACAGTTAGGGTATGATTCAACAGCAGGAGATTTTAGTTATGATCAAGCTGTAGAGAAAATAGTAGAGATCAGTAATGCAGCAGCCAATCCAAATTTTGCAGCATATGCAAGTAATATGGCAGTATTGGAAAATAAAGACTTAACAAAAGATGATTTCGTAGGATTCGCTTATTATGCATTATTAGCAGCACCTTATAAACAAGCTAATGGTGACATAGAAACACCGCAGACAATATTTGCTAAATTAACATCAGATGGAAAAGTAACTCAAGATGCAGTAGATAAAACAGGTATAGCAAATGATGTAGCAGGTTTGACAGGATCATCAGAACCAGCAGGACAATCTTCAGGAGCACCTGGACAAGCTACACCAGTACCAGGGGCATCAGGAAGCCAAACTACTCAGACTTCAGCTACACCAGCACCAGTTGCTTCATCAGTATATGCTGTATCAGCAACTGCAACAAATGGACAGGTTGCAGTATTATTAAATCAAGCACCAGCAACAGCTCCAGCAACAACTGATTTCACAGTATCACAAGCAATTGGAACAACAGCAGCTACATCAGTTGCAGCGACAGTATATGGTTTTGATGCAACAACTAATACTGCAGTATTAACTGTTGCACCAGTAACAGCAGGAACAGTTGATCAATCAGTTGTATACTCGGTTGCATACCAGACAACTGCACCAGTATCAGCAGCAGCTTTTACAGTATCAGCAACATTTAATATTTCAGCAGTGTCAGCGATTTCTGGACAAGAAATCAAGTTAACAGGAACTGGATTTACAACAGCAACAATAGCAGACTTACTAAGCAGATTTGCATTAAAGAATACTGTAACACCAGGAACAACATATGCAGTTTCAGCTCCTGTATTAGTAAGCACAACAGAAGTAGATCTAACAACTGATACAATAGACAATACAGTATCATCAGTAACATGGACTTATACTCCAGCAACCGGTACTGCATTGACAGGAACATTTTCACCAGATTTAACAAGACCAACATTAGTAAGTACACAGGCAATGAATGCAACACAAATCGCATTGACATTTAGCAAAGCAATGTCAACTACAGGAACGCTTGATATTACAAACTACAGAATAATGGACGTTTCAACCGGATATTACAGAGATCTTACAACACAATCAGTAATTACTCTTTCTGCTGATCAGACAACTGTAATGATTACTTTAGCTGGAACAGATGTATCAAATACTACATTTTCACCATTTACAGTAAACGGTTTAATACCAAAGCAATATATAGTTTATATTACCCAAGCATCATCGAATGAAGTAGAAGACCTAGCTTTAAATACAGTTTTACAAAATTCATCAGCAACATTTACTGGATTAGCAACACCAGATACTACACCTCCAGTTCTTACACAAGCTTATTATAATACTCAGTTATGTGAATTGACATTGAACTTTAATGAAAATATAAAAAGAGATCCTTTAAATGTAAAGCCAACACAGTTCACAGTAACAGGGGCAAATGGAAATGGAACAGTAACTTTAACAGCAAGTGATTTCCAAGGTCTTGGAGTAGATGGAACGCAGATTACAATGGATCTAAGTACAGCAAGTTCACAAGCTATAGCAGCTTTAGCATCTCCATGGACAATCACATTGGGAGCAGGTTCAATTAAAGACACAGCATTAAACCTAATTCCACAGACTACCATGGCATTAACAGTTAACAATCCTCCATCTATCACAGCAGCAAGCTATGATGAAGAAACTGGAAGATTGACACTGGATTTCAATAAAGCTATTGAAATCAATTCAACACAGCTAAACATAGCAGTAAACAGATATCAAGAGCAGGTGCATCATTTGCATTAGACTCAACTGATACAATATTAACATCAGCAAATGGACCAGAATTGGTACTAGCTTTATCAACACAGCATATATCCACATGGAATACAACAACACCAAGCAATACCTATATAAGTTATTTAGCAGATGCATTTACAGATACTACATCAAATGCATTGCAAAATAACGCTACAACAGGCTCAGGAATTTCAATGACATATGTAAGAAGCACGAATGCACCTCAGTTAATATCGTCTTCTTATAACGATTATACTCATAAGCTAAAATTAACATTTAACAAAAAAGTAGTATATGATCAAGTAACTGTAGGTGATTTCAGTGTATTCAACGGAGCAAATAAGTTATTTAACTTATCAGAAACAGCAGAAGAAACATCAGCAGCTACACCATATGATTCATCGGTATTAAATTTGACTTACTGGATTAATACTAATATGTTGGGGTACCTGCAAACTTGGAAATAGTGCGCATGCTTCATGCAATAGAAGGAACATCAGGGTATCAGGCTTCAACAGTTAATCTATTAGTAGAGTACAGTGCAAATGCAGTAGTAGATGAATCACAAAATAACTGCCTTGCAAACACAACAGGTGTTCCGATTACCTATACTGATTTACTGCCACCAACAGTAGCATCAGCAACTTCACTTTCAGCAACATTAGTACAAGTAATATTTAGCAAAAAAGTATCAGCAGCAACAGCAACAAATATTGCAAACTATACAGTAGCCAATAAATCAAATCCAACGCAGCAACTTATAATTTCAAGTGCTGCATTATCAAATGATTGCTTAAGAGTATTGCTTACCACTTCATTGCAGTCAGCAGTATATTGGAATGTAACAGTAACAAATGTTCAAGATACGACAGGAAATGTTATAGTGGCAAATGGTTCAACAAACAGTAAAACAATCTTAGGAGCAGTTAGTACAGGTTTAGAGCTTGTTGCTAATACTAATAATCAGTTAGTTGATGCAGATAATAATGGAACATTGTCAGCAGGAGACTATATTATTCTGACATTCAACAAAAATATAACAATTAATACTACAAGTATTGATGGTACAGCATTTGCAATAAATGGAACTAATTTGATGCAAATGGTGCAACAAACTTCTTTGGATCCGGATATACAATAACAACCGGACCAACATCAGCAGATGTTGAAATCGTATTTGGTACAAGAACATCAGCATATGCAACACAAGAAGCATGGTTACAGGCAGTTCTTAATAAATATGTAGATGTAGCATCAGTTGGAACAAAATATATTTATGAAAGCTACAACAACTGCACCAACATCAGGAACAGCACCAAATGCAGCACAGCCGGCAGCAGCTTATCAGAATCCTAGTTCTACTGCTAATACAATTGAACCAGCAGCTACTACAGTACCAGCGATTGTATCAGTGACATACTCAAATGATTCAGGTACTGGAAAAATTGGTCAAGGAGATCACTTAGTATTCACGTATGGTGTAGATGTAATAGCGGATCCAAACTTATCACCAAGTGACATAGTATTATCACCAACTGTAGCAGGTGGTATTGTAAATTGGGGATCAGTAACATTTTCAAATCCAACAATATTAAATCCTGATATAAATGGAAATGGAAATCAGTTACAGGTAATGATAGCATCAGGAACACCTAAATTTGATAAAGACGGAACTGGTTTATTCTTAAATGGTGTGCAAGCAAGGGATGCAAATGCTCCTACACACGTTTTAAGCACATGGGGAGTACCAGGAGCAGGAGCAAACGATACACCAGTTACAATTACGTCAAATGATACAACAAGGCCGTTATTGGTGTCAGCACAGGCAATAAACTACGTACCAGGGCAAGACAACTGTGCAGGGGACACATTGGTATTGACATTCTCAAAACCAGTGCAGATATATGGAACATTATCACAAAATCAATTCTGTTTCACAAATCAAAGTGGAACATTGGGAAGTGCAACATATAGCCAAGGCAGTAACGCTGAAATAATCTATGCAGCGCTTGCTAATGACACAAGGCTAAATGGACAAATTGATGTATCTACAAATGGAACAGTTAAGATTAGAGATGCATCGGGAAATTGTGTAAATAATAATCTAAATTCAGCAGGACAGGAAGCAGCAATTAATATTACGACGTTGAATTATACAACAGAAACAGTACCACCAACAATAGTTAATATGTATCAGTATGATACAGTTGATGCTGGAAAGATTAACAAATTAACAATTCAGTTCTCTGAACCAATGATGAGTTCATCAATAACTGCAGCGGCAATAGCAACGCAGCTTACGTATTGTGCAAATTATACTGATGCAAATGCTGCTGATTATACAGGAGTACTAACAGGAGCAACACTTGCACTTCCAGTTGGCGTTGGAGGTTCTAATGACTCTAATGACATGAGTGGTACAATAGATCCAAATGTTTTGAATGGCAACTTTGTAACAATTATTTTACCAAGTACTATGCCGAGTAGCACTACTAAACTTGCTTGGAAGTTCACTGCTCCAGGAGCTTCAACAGGTGAGTTCACAGATCTAGCAGGAAATGCATTGGCAAGTGCAACATTTAATTCATCAACCAATAGCACAGTGGTTGCTGATAAGTCTGCACCAATAGTAATGGTAGCTGATGGAAATACAAAAGCAGCGGATACTAATGCAGATGGTAAATTGGATACAGTATCATTTAAGTTTAATAAACCAATAGCAATAATAGGAACACTAAGCAACACATTAAGTGCATCAAAGACATTCAGCGTATTAACTGTAAATAATGGTATAAATGATGTTACATTGGTACCTGTATCATATGCTGTAACTGGTACTAACTCAGATATACTGACAATAACACTTGATGGTACCGTAGCAGGAACTGGTCAAGTAAAAGCTGACTTTGTAAATGCAGATACATCGAATTATGTTATAGATGCATCTGGTAACTTAGCATATCCGATAAATATGGATGCAAGTACTGCAGCTCTTACAATAGCTGACACAGTAGCTCCAGTAATAATATCTGCAGCTGGTTTATCAAAGAATGGTGGAATTCTTGATGTTGGTACAGATGCAGGTACTGCAGGAGTAGGGGATGCTCTAACAATTAGATATAGTGAAGCTGTTTATGCTCCTCCAAGTGGCTGGACAGATGCTGCACCAACAGTAGCTCAAGTTAGCAATGCATTTACATTCTCTGTGGGACCATTTGCAACTAGCGATGCTGCTACACTATCAAGTAGTCCATCAATTGATTTAGTTTCAAGTCCATCAAGAGATATAACAATAATACTTGTTATCAAATACGCTAACAAATAAGATTACTAATGCTTTCAACAATTACTGGAAAAGCTGCGACGATTAAAGATCCATCAAATAATGTTCAAGCAGTTGGTGTAGCTGTTTCTAATACCAGTAACTTCAAGGTAATAGTGATATTAGTTAGGTAAGGTGAGATGAGCTCAATTACATTTTTCATTCAAGGTTGATATAAAAACTAGTAAACTTACAGGTGGGGAACAGTTGCTCTTTGGTTCAGCAACTAAGACTCTTGACTTTAATGGATGCAATACCTTAGCTACACCAGTAAGTATAACTTTCCCATAGCAGTACTCGTGTATAAAAGTAATTATTAAAAAAAAACAGAGGCTTTGTCAGCTGTTTTTTCTTTGTTTCTTTTTCTTGTTACTATTTAGAGAGGGACAAGGGGACAGGTACCTTGTCCCTCTTTTCCCCTGCTCCCACTTTTGTCCCAGCAATTGAAAAAAAATAAGGAGAACAAAGGGGTGCGTTTTTACTATTGATAAGCAATTGTAGGTACATAAACCATATTAGAGACTGAATTAGGCTGGACGAGTTTGAGAAAAAACAATTAAAAAAAAATAACTATAACGTATCTTAAAATAATTATAGTATAATACTATCAAATAGCAATTATACTTACTTAAATATAATACTAAATAAAATATAAATGTAGGAGAGAGGTCATGGAGAGAGAGCTGGTACGGTTTGACTGGGCAATAAAAAAACTATTAAGAAGTAAAGCGAATTTTGGGGTCCTGGAAGGATTCTTAAGTGTTGTATTACGTCAAAATCTAAAAATTGTGAATATAATAGAGAGTGAAAGTAATAAAGAAGATAAGGACGATAAATACAATAGAGTTGATATAATGGTAGAAAACGAAGACAAGGAGTTAATAATTGTAGAAATTCAAGTAGATAACGAATTTGATTTTTTATCAAGGATTCTATTTGGAGTTTCCAAGTCAATAACAGAGTACATGAGGGAAAGCGATCCCTATTCAAGTGTAAAAAAAATATACTCAATAAGTGTAGTATTTTTTGACCTAGGGCATGGACTTGATTATGTATATCATGGTACAACAAAATTCAAAGGATTGCACTTTGATGATGAATTGGAATTAAATGCAAGACAGCAAGAGTTATACTCAAAAGATTTTGTTTATCAAATATATCCAGAATATTATCTTATAAAGGTAAACAGGTTTAACGATATAGCAAAAGATTCGTTAGATGAATGGATCTATTTTTTGAAAAATGAAGAGATAAAGGAAGAATTTAGTGCAAAAGGGCTAAGCGAGGCACGAGAGAAATTAAATAAAATGAAGCTACCTAAAGAAGATTTACTTGATTATAAACGTTATATAGAAAATATGCATTATCAGGCAAGTATGCATGAGTCTACTTATGTAGTTGGGAAAAAAGATGGTATAGAAGAAGGAAAGAAGTCTGGTATAGAAGAAGGAAAGAAGCTTGGTATAGAAGAAGGAAAGAAGTTTGGTATAGAAGAAGGAGGGGAAGAAAAAACAAACGGTATATGAAATCGCAAAAAAGTTAATAAACTTAGGTAGATCTATAGATGAAATTATAAATATATTAAATATATCTGAAGCCGAAATACTGGAATTAAGAGAAAAGGATTGATAATGCTCCTAATTATATTGGAGGGACAAGGGGACAGGTTCCTTGTCCCTTTCCCTTAAATTCTATCAATAACACTATAAAGGTAGAATATGCCCATATTTACCAATTAGTATTGTTTTTTTAAATCAAAAGAAATATAATCAAAATAAATAGACAAAAGATTGGGTTGATAAAATAACAATGGAATTGATATATGAGAATAAAGATGTTGATAATATTGTTAAAGTAAGCCATGATGAGCTTTGGAAGGGAATAATAGAGGATTTATTTGAAGATTTTGTTTTATTCTTTTTACCAGAACTTTATGAAATAATTGATTTTACAAAACCATATGAATTTTTAGATAAAGAACTTTCAAAAATATCAATAAAAGCAAAGATAGGAAAGAAAATACCTGATAAATTGGTCAAAGTGTATTTAAAAACAGGTGAAGAAAAGTGGGTTTTGATCCATATTGAAATTCAAGGGTATCAAGACACATTGTTTTTAGAAAGGATGTTTAAGTATTTTTATAGAATATATGATAAATATGCAAAAGAAATAGTAGCATTAACTATATTTACAGATTCAAATATAAAATATAAGCCTAATGAGTTTAAGTATAATTTTTTGAATACATCAGTATCATATAAATTTAATATATATAAAATAATTGATCAAAGAATAGAAACATTAGAGGCAAATAATAATTCATTTGCACTTATAGTATTAGCAGTATTATATTCAATTAATAATAATACCGATGAAGAGAAATACATTTTTAAATTACGATTGATTAGGCAATTATTGAGAAATAATTATACAAGAGAAAAAATAGAGAAGATTTTTATATTTATAAATGCAATAATTAGTTTATCAGATGAGATGGAAATCCAGCTTGATAATGAATTAATTAATTTAGAGGAAGGAGATGTGAATAGTATGGGATTAGCATGTTATAAATCAAATATAGCAAAAGCAATTTATAAAGATGGTCTTGCAAAGGGTAAAGAGGAAGGTATTGAAAAAGGTATTGAAAAAGGTATGATAGAAGCTAAAATAGATTGCTTAGTTAAACTACTTAGTATTAAAAAGATTGATTTAACAAAAGAATTATTAGATCAAATCAAACTTAAAAATAATTTGGTGTTGGTAGATACGCTAATTGAAAGTATTTTCCAAATTGAAAGTATTGATGATATAAAAAAAGTATTACATGATTGAAAATGACAGAAGGAAGGGACAAGGTACCTGTCCCTCTCTTGAAATGAATGCCACAGTATGGGCTATTTTTATCAGTTGCGGTTGATTTAACTATTCTTTTTATTCCACTTTCTAGATGCTTCAAAGTGTTTTAGTAGTTTGAATTTATCGAGACTTTTGAGTGTTTTATTTCTTTTATCAGCAACTTTAAAAACAATGTCATCACTATGTTTTTCAATAGTATAAAATTGCTTAGGCTTTTACCTATTTCATCAGTGGAGAGGGACAAGGGGACAGGTACCTTGTCCCTCTTTTTCCCCTGCTCCCACTTTTGTCCCAGCAATTGAAAAAAAATAAGGAGAACAAAGGGGTGCGTTTTTACTATTGATAAGCAATTGTAGGTACATAAACCATATTAGAGACTGAATTAGGCTGGACGAGTTTGAGAAAAAACAATTAAAAAAAAATAACTATAACGTATCTTAAAATAATTATAGTATAATACTATCAGATAGCAATTATACTTACTTAAATATAATACTAAATAAAATATAAATGTAGGAGAGAGGTCATGGAGAGAGAGCTGGTACGGTTTGACTGGGCAATAAAAAAACTATTAAGAAGTAAAGCGAATTTTGGGGTTCTGGAAGGGTTCTTAAGTGTTGTATTACGTCAAAATCTAAAAATTGTGAATATAATAGAGAGTGAAAGTAATAAAGAAGATAAGGACGATAAATACAATAGAGTTGATATAATGGTAGAAAACGAAGACAAGGAGTTAATAATTGTAGAAATTCAAGTAGATAACGAATTTGATTTTTTATCAAGGATTCTATTTGGAGTTTCCAAGTCAATAACAGAGTACATGAGGGAAAGCGATCCCTATTCAAGTGTAAAAAAAATATACTCAATAAGTGTAGTATTTTTTGACCTAGGGCATGGACTTGATTATGTATATCATGGTACAACAAAATTCAAAGGATTGCACTTTGATGATGAATTGGAATTAAATGCAAGACAGCAAGAGTTATACTCAAAAGATTTTGTTTATCAAATATATCCAGAATATTATCTTATAAAGGTAAACAGGTTTAACGATATAGCAAAAGATTCGTTAGATGAATGGATCTATTTTTTGAAAAATGAAGAGATAAAGGAAGAATTTAGTGCAAAAGGGCTAAGCGAGGCACGAGAGAAATTAAATAAAATGAAGCTACCTAAAGAAGATTTACTTGATTATAAACGTTATATAGAAAATATGCATTATCAGGCAAGTATGCATGAGTCTACTTATGTAGTTGGGAAAAAAGATGGTATAGAAGAAGGAAAGAAGTCTGGTATAGAAGAAGGAAAGAAGCTTGGTATAGAAGAAGGAAAGAAGTTTGGTATAGAAGAAGGAAAGAGGTTTGGTATAGAAGAAGGGAAAAAACAAACGGTATATGAAATCGCAAAAAAGTTAATAAACTTAGGTAGATCTATAGATGAAATTATAAATATATTAAATATATCTGAAGCCGAAATACTGGAATTAAGAGAAAAGGATTGATAATGCTCCTAATTATATTGGAGGGACAAGGGGACAGGTACCTTGTCCCTCTTTTGAAGTTATGATAAAATTTAAAAAAGGTACTTTTATTACAGAAACATTATTTTTATCAATAATTGAATTAAAATAAACAAAATGGAGGCTTGTATGTCTAGACATAGTCGTATAGAAAGTGATAGTGGTATATTTCATGTTATTATGCGTGGAATAAACAAACAAATAATTTTTGAAGACGATGAAGACAAACAGAGGTTTCTTGAAACTGTTGTAAGGTATAAGGAAATTTGTAAATATGAAATTTATAGTTATTGTTTGATGAGCAACCATATCCATTTACTTTTAAAAGAAAGCAACGAGTCCATATCTAATATAATAAAAAGAATTAGTAGTAGCTATGTTTTTTGGTACAATAAAAAGTATGGAAGATGTGGGCACTTATTTCAAGAAAGATTTAAAAGTGAAGTAGTATTAGATGATTCATATTTCTTGACGGGTTTTAAGATATATTCATCAAAACCCAGTCAAAGCAAATATTACACGCAATATTCAAGATTATAAATGGAGTAGTTACAATGAATATATAGAAAACTTTGATATGGTAAATACCAAAGTTGCTTTGCTATTGTATTCATCTGACCATAAAAAGGCTATTGAATTATTTATAAAATTTAATAATGAAAGTAATAAAGATCAATGTTTAGATTATTATGACCCCAAAAGGCTAGATGACAATGATGTTCTAGAAATCATAGTACAAATTGGTCTTGAGAACGTAAATGAATTACATAATATGAACATTCAAATGCGAAATGAATATATCTGTAAACTAAAATTAATTGAAGGCATATCAATACGTCAATTATCAAGGATCATTGGTATTTCTAAAAGTGTAATCGACAGAATATAATAACAGATGATTATTTCGCCTCAGTAGATCCAGTACGGAGCTATGCTCCGTATCAGTAATAATCTCTAAATAAAATTTTATAATAATCAGAAGCTCTATTTATTTGCAATATTTGGATTTTGGGGATTGAGTAACAACTAATTAGAAATACTCCAAAAAACGAAGAAAATTTGAGATTTATAAAGATAAATTCAAATATATAAAAATAATAGCTTATAAAGGTCAAAGAAAGGCAAAGACAAGATTTGATAATAACATAGAAAAATTATATAAATAAGAGTATAAGAAGGAAATAAAAGCCACAGATAGAAACGGAGGTGTCAATTATGGTATAGCAATAGAAGGTTAAGACTAGTGAATTTGGAACCATTTAATTTGAGGTATGTAATCCAAAAAATAAATCTAAATCAATTATGGAGGTGACATGTATGTTAAACTTAATACCATTTAATAGAGAAAATAATGAAATTCAAAGGAAATATAATAGCTTGTTCGATCTACTTAATGTAAATGATGGTTTTGAAAACTTTTTTAATGACTCGATTTTACCGTCACACTTTAGTAACAGTGGTCAATTAAAAGTAGATATAAAAGAAAATGAAAAAGAATATATACTTGAAGCTGAATTGCCGGGGATTAAAAAAGAAGAAATAAATCTAAAAGTTAATGATAACAAATTAACAATAAGCGTAGAAAAAGATGAAGAAAAAGAAGAAAAAAATGAGCGATATTTAAGAAAAGAAAGAAGAACAAGTTCAATGACAAGATCGTTTTCTATTGACAATGTTCATAGCGACAAAATTACTGCTAAGTTTGATAATGGTATTCTAATACTGGTACTGCCAAAAAAAGAAGAAACATGTCAAATAGAAAAGAAAATTGATATTTCATAAATAATATCTAATTTTTATAAAATATAGCGATAAAGCCTCATTTGAGGCTTTATCGCTATATTTATCTATTGTTTGAGTATCCAATTAACTTTAAGGTTAATTTTTTGGTTTTATGTTGTATTTTTTTATGATCATATTAATACATCGCCTTTCTTTAACTTAACAATTGTTTCACACATTAATCATATTATAGCACTTTTCATAAGTAATACAATAACCTGAGATTACACAATCCTCACATCTTGGCTTTCTTGCAGTACAACATTTTCTTCCATGCCATACTAATAGGTTATGCGCCAGAATCCAATATTTAGTATCCAACGCTTTTTGAAGCTGTATTTCAGCTTCAAAAGCGTTTTTCGCTTTAATAAGTCCAATTCTGTTTGCTACTCTAAATACATGAGTATCAACTGCAATTGCTGGTATTCCAAAGATATTACTCAAAATAACATTAGCTGTTTTTCTTCCTACCCCGGAAAAAATAGTAAGTTCTTCAAGTGTATTTGGTATAATACCCCTGTATTTTTCATCCAACTGCTTACACATGGCTAGTATATTTTTTGCCTTATTCTTGTACAACCCAAGCATCTTAATTTCAGCTTCAAGGTCTTCTTGCTTAAGTGACAAAAAATCACGGTAAGTAGGGTATTTGAAAAATAAGCCTTTAGTTATTTGATTAACCTTAATATCTGTTGTTTGAGCTGAAAGTATTGCAGCTACTAATAATTCAAAAGGTGTTTTGTACTCCAAACCACATTTTGAATTTGGATATTCATTTTTTAATAAATTAATTATTGTTTTATAGTCTTTGTCCATATTGTTTATTGTAATGTTCCTTTAATTATCAATTATATAATAATTTCCGAGCTAAATGAACTGCCTCATATGCATCACGGGAATAACCATCTGCACCGATTTCATCTGCGTACTGAGAAGTAACAACTGCACCCCCAACGATTATTTTGAAATCTTGATCAGATTCTTTTGCAAGACGAATAACTTCTTTCATCTCGACCATTGTAGTTGTCATAAGAGCTGACAACCCGATTATTTTTGCATTCAATTCTTTTGCTTTATTGATGATCGTCAAAGTAGGAACATTTTTTCCAAGGTCAATTACGGTAAATCCATAGTTTTTAAGCATTAAAGCAACAATATTTTTCCCAATATCGTGAATATCTCCTTTTACAGTAGCAAGAACTATAGTGGTTGAGGTCTTATTAGTTTCATCAGTCTTAAGCATCGGCTCCAAAAACTCAAACGCTTTTTTCATAGTTTCCGCACTATTAATAAGCTGAGGAAGAAAATATTTTTTTGTTTCATATAGCTCTCCGACATGATTAATAGCAGGTATTAGGTATTCATCTACAATTACCTTAGGCTCAATATTTTCTTTTAATACAGCATCAATAATACCTATGACATTATCTTTGTCACCTTGCAAGATAGTATTATAGAGTCTTTCAACTGGTCTTAGATCCTTATCCTTATTTGCATTTCTATCATCAGTAGTATGCTCATTTTTAGTAAAATGCTCTACGTAATATTTACAATTTCTATCTCGATTGACCAAAGCATCAGATGCATATTTTAAGTTTATTAAAATTTCAGCAAGCGGATTAGCAATGGCCATAGATAGACCCCTTCCCATAGCCATAACCAGGAATGCAGCGTTTATCCAACTTCTATTAGGCAATCCAAACGAAATATTTGATAATCCAACAATAGTGTTGCACTTTAAAACATTAGAACACCAGTCAATAGTCTCGAGCGTCAATTTAGCAGCATTCTGATCAGATGAGGCAGTCATTGCTAGCCCATCAACTACTATATCTGATTTACAAATACCAAATTTATTTGCAAACCTAAAAATTTTCTGGATAATATCAATCCTTGCTTCAAAGGTTGATGGAATACCATTATCGTCTAATGGAAGTATAATAAACATAGCGCCATATTTCTTTGCAATGGGTATAAGCCTTTCTATTTTGGATTTTTCAAAAGAAATAGAGTTAATTAAAGCTCTGCCAGGATATACACGTAATGCATTTTCAATAACGTCGGGGGAGGATGAATCAATACACAGTGGAGAATCAACGATGGAACTTAAAAATTCAACAGTGCTTACCATAGTTTCTTTTTCATTAATTCCAGGCATACCGACATTGACATCAAGAATGCTAGCACCACTACTTATTTGTTCTATTGCAAGTCTTCGAACCTCCAAGGTTTTACCTTCTTTAAGATCTTCCTGAAGTTTCTTTTTGCCAGTTGGATTGATTCTTTCACCAACAATGACTAAAGGAGTATCAGCACCTATATGAACTGATTTTCTCGATGAAGTCAATATGCTAAAATCCTTTTGTGGAATTTTGAATAAAGAAGGTTTAGTCAAATTATTTTTTAAAGCCTCTATATGTCTAGGCGTTGTACCACAGCATCCTCCGATCAATCTAACTCCAAGATCCATGAAAGATTTTGTATATGACGCAAAATCTTGAGGCTGCATATCAAAAACAGTTTTATTATCTATAAGCTTAGGAATACCTGCATTAGGCTTTGCGATAAGGGGAACTTTAGCAACCTTAGACATTTGTTCAATTATCTTTAACATATCACTTGGTCCAGTTGAACAATTACACCCAACTGCATCTGCCCCGAGACTTTGGAGTGTAATGACCGCTGTCTTAGGATCAGTTCCAGTGAGTGTCCTACCATTTACTTCAAATGTCAAACTAACACACACAGGGAGATCACAACTTTCTAAAACAGCTAACAATGCTGCTCTGGTCTCTTGCAAATCAATCATTGTCTCTATGACAAAAAAGTCAACACCACCCTCTAAGAGCCCTTGAACCTGTTCTTTATAAATATTGACAACCTCTTCAAAAGCAATATCCCCAAAGGGTTTGATGAATCTTCCAGTCGGCGCTACAGAACCGACTACAAAAACTTTCTCTTTAGCAGTTCTCCTCGAAAGCATAGCCAAGTCTTTATTAATTTGTCTGACATTTTCCTGAAGACCAAATTCACTGAGCTTGATTCTATTAGCACCAAAGGTGCATGTATAAACAGCATTCGATCCGGCTAGAATATACTTTCTTTGAATATCAATGATTGTTTCGGGATTTTGAAGAACCCACTGTTCAGGGCAGACATCTTTAGGCATACCCCTTTCTTGAAGCTCAGTGCCAGTAGCACCATCTAATATAATAATATTATCTTCGAGATGATTTAAAAGCTCACGTTTGTTAATAATCCTCACCCCCTTGAGGAAATTCTACTTGATAGGCTTAGTCTAGTCAAGTAGAATGAAGGGTAAAGGTAGGTCAAAATCACTAATTCAGGTTGTCTTTTCAATCACAAATAAGTGTGTTTTCAATCACGTAATCTTATCTTTGTTTAAACAATTCTCGTTTAATGCTAGACAATCAGTCAATACCACCTATCCCTATAATTTTTCATGAAAAATTATTTTTAATATAGATTAGCAAATTTTACAAAAATATGCTAATCTATATTAGAGTGAATTTATTTTGAACCTTTTATAATTAAACGCTTATTTATTTGTATATCTTTAATGAAAATATTTACTTAAGTAATGTTCAAAATCTCAATATTCTTACTAAAATGTTATCTAAAGTTTTTTGGAGGGGAATTTTATGCAATCAACAAACATTACTTCAAGCAGTCAAGGAGACATACTAGTCAGGTTATTTACTATGATAGAAAGTAAAAACCCTAATGATGTCGAATTACTCATAAATCAATATTCGCAAGTTCTAAATATGACTGATTCAGATGGGAAAACTGGACTAATGAATGCTCTTGAAACCAATAACCCTGATATAGCAAGATTAATAATTTCATACAGCACTGTTTTTTGACTATAAAGATACAAATGGTAAGACTGCTTTAATTTATGCTATATTATATGATTTACCTGAGATAGGTAAATTGATTTTAGATAAAGATAAGAATTTCAGTATCGACGAATTCAACCAAAACACAGGGTTACTTGCAGCAGCCAGTCGTGGACAACTCATCTTAGTTGATACTCTTATAAAAAAAGATGCTGATTTAGATGTAACTTCCAGGCGTACACGCAAAACTGCTTTGATTTATTCAATAAATTTTGAAAAATATGATATTGCTAAAGTTTTAATAAAAAGCGGTGCTTTTTTAGATGCATTTGATAATGATGGTAAAAATGCATTGATGTATGCAATAGAGCAAAACCGTTCCGAATTAGTCAATTTACTTTTATTATATGGAGCAAATATAAACCTAATAAGTTCTCTAGGAGAGACTCCTCTTATAGCATTTGGATAGATTCGGGTGGCTGATCTAAGTAAAGCCCATACATTTATCCATCATGCAAGACATGGCATATAATTCTACTCTTTAATCCACGATTTTGTAAGCTCGATTCCTTTTTCTAATGAAACCTGTGGAGTCCAGTTTAATAGTTTTTGGGCTTTTTTATAATCACACAGTAACTTTGGTATCTCACTTTGAGGGTGAATGTGTTTTATATGCTCTATTTGGGCAGTGTTGTTGCAAATCATCATCGCTAGATCATTAATAGCTATATCCTTGCCAAGACCTGCGTTTACTATTTCTCCATTAACAGAGTCTAAATATCCAGCTAGAATTACAAACCTTGCGCAGTCTTCAACATATAATAAATCTCGAGTTTGTAACCCGTCACCATATATTAGGAGTTTTTTATTTTCTAAATGTCTTTTTATAAATATTGAAACAACTCCACCTTCACCACTTGATTTTTGAAAAGGACCATATGTATTGAATGGGCGAACTACAACAATTGGCAGCTTGTACGCATACCAGTATGATAATACCATATTTTCAGCTGCTAGCTTGCTTCCAGCATATGGTGAGGCTGGCTTTGTTGGATGTTTTTCTGTAATCCCAGACTCAAAAGAAGCACGATCATAAACCATGCATGTACTCATAAAAACAATCTTTGTGTTTGATTCTTTACATGAGTTCAGAATATTCACCGTTCCAATAGTATCATTTTCAAATATTTTTAAGGGGTCATCGATGCTGTCTTGAACATTTATACTTGCAGCCAAATGATAGCATATGTCATATTTTGTTTGAAATATTGTTTGCAGCAGACTTTTGTCTTTCATATCGCCATGAATAAATTTAATATTATCCTTAAACTCTTTTATATTATCTAAGCTACCGTTTGAAAGATCATCAAGAACACATACCATATGGCTATCATCCAATAGTCTTTTTACAACCCAACGGCCAATAAATCCAGCACCACCTGTAACTAGAATGTTCATATGCACTCCTCCGGGTTGTTATACCTCCTAGGTTACTACTTCCTTTACACAATTAATTATATACATAATATCATCATCTGTCATCTTCGGATGCAATGGTAGAGTTATTGCCTGCTCATAGTATTTTTCTGCATTTGGACAAATGCCACGACTAAAGCCTAATTTCATATAGTACGGATGATAATATACCGGAATATAATGTACATTTACACCAATATTTTTACTCCTTAGCTTATCAAATATTTGTTTTCTTGAAGATTCCAAATTCTCTAGCCTTAACTGAATGACATATAAATGCCATGCGGATAACCCATCATTGTTTTCTGTGGGCAAAATAATGTTCTTAAGACTTCTAAATCCTTCATTGTACATCCTGATCAACACTTTCCGTCTTTCAAGAGAATTACCGAGTTTGGCTAGTTGGCTTATACCTAAAGCAGCTTGAATGTCTGTAAGTCTATAGTTATACCCAAGGATATGCTGCTCGTAATACCATGGACCATCATTTTTGTGCAAAAATTCTTCATCCCTTGTAATCCCATGAGTCCTAAACAGAGATAACTTTTTATAAGAATTTTGTTCATTAGTTAAAATCATTCCGCCTTCACCCGTCGTAATATGCTTAACAGGGTGAAAACTAAGTGTTGTCAATCCCGAGATACTTCCGATTTTCTTCCCCTTATATGTCGCTCCAATCGAATGGGCTCCATCTTCTATAACAGCTAAATTATGTTCTTTTGCGATACTTAAAATCTCATCCATATTGCAAGGGTTACCTGCGAAATGCACAGGGATAATTGCTTTAGTGAATGCTGTAATTTTTTTCTTAATCTCATTAGGATCAATGTTGTACGTTTTTGGATCAATATCTGCAAATACAGGTTTTGCTCCCATATACAATACACAGTTTGCTGAGGCTGCGAATGTTGTAGGGGACGTAATAACCTCGTCACCTGGGCTCAAGCCTGCTGCAAAACACGCTGCATGCAATGCAGCTGTACCACTTGATACAGCTACAGCATATCTTACCCCGATGTAGTTAGCAACCTGTTCCTCGAACTCTTCTATTTTAGGCCCTTGTGTCAAATAATCACTTTTCAAGACATCGATCACCGCTTCTACATCATCTTCATCAATCCATTGTGTCCCGTATGGTATATAGTCTCTCATAAAATCCTCCTCATCTCATCGGCTAAATGAATAAGCAAAAAGGTGCTTTTAAGCACCTTTTTGCTTATTCATTTAGATTTTTTTAAATCTATATAAAAGGAGAGTTCAACAACAACAAGATTCAAACAAATATTTTTTAGGAGATCTATATTCAATTTTCTTCCTATTTCGTCAAATACTGTTTTTACCTTTAAAAAACGCAAAGTTTTATAAAATAATCCCATTATTATCCTGTTTAGACACTCTCCTTTGGTTTTTAGTATCTAAGAAACTACTGCAAACTGTTTCTTTATAAGCTCAACAGCTTCTAACCAAGTGTCGCGAAACTCTATTGCTAAGTCTAAAACCTCTTCTAGCGCATCCACTTTATTTTCGACGGAAGCAACGTTTAGTCTTAGGTAAATGAATTCATAGAGTACTGCCATTTGGCTAGATATTTCATAGTTCATATCAAGTGTGTTATATAGTTCTTCAACTATATTCTGTGATTTTGTAATCTTTTCTCTGGATTCTTCAAATTCTTCCTTAATCATTTTATCACGAGCTTCTGATATAAACTCAACTAATCCTTGATAAAGAAACGATACAATTTCTTCCTGACTTACTGTCAACACAGTTTTTTCATCCTTGTTAGCTTCTTGTGAAATATTTTCTTGATTTAAAAAAGTATTGTCTTCAAACATTATAGGCGCCTCCATTCATTCGTTTACTTATATATAATATCGGTTTTTAAGAAAATTAGTTTAGCTCTTTTTTATGAGTTCTTTTATAAATTTTATTTTTTCTTGTCTATATAATATGAGCTTGTGTTATTCGCAAAAGGATTGTAAGATGAAATTAGTTTTTTACTTTGATTTATGATTTTTATTTGATTTCCTATATTTTTTAGTAATTGTTTTGCCGCAATACCGATTTGTGATTCAATTATACTTATTTCATTTAATAATTTAAAAATATTGCTAATCACAGTTCTTAGTTCTTTTACTTCTTTAATTTGAAGTATACTTGTATCTTTTATATCGCTCATATTTCTAATTCCTAGTTTCTGCTTAAGTAGTATAAAATCGGTTTCAAAATCATTGTCAAGACTATTAATAATGCGAATTGCTTCTTGTTTACTATTAATTATCTTTTGCAGAGTACTGATATTTTCTGTTTCAAAACAATGTTTTTGATCAACTGTTTGTTCATATATCTTTTTTAGGTTGATATATTTTTCATTTGATATATTAAGCAATTTTTTAAATATTTGATTATATTCGTTATTCACCTATTTATCTCCAGTCTGGGCTCACGTTGGATATTCTGGTTAAGACTTTGTTTCATCCTTGCTAATTTCATAGCATTTGACCAAGTATCTCTAAACTCTTTAGCAAATCCAAGCATTTCGTCTAATATCTTTTTATCTTTTTTAATATTAGCCTTTATCAACCTATTATACATATATTCATACATTAAATCTAGATTTATTGAAACTTCATACTTCATATCTAATGTATCCTTAAGATGCTTTACAATATTTTGTGCTTTTAGAATCTTTTCATGTGCACTTTGAATATCTTTTTCCTCTAAATGTTTTTGTGCCTGCATAATAAACTTAACAAGTCCATTATACAGCATAAGCACCAGCTCTTCAGAGCGGGATGTATTTATGATATTTTCTTGGTATTGGAAATATGCATTATGCGAAACCATTTAACCCCCTCCTTCTTAGCTCTTTTTGGGTTACTATTAATGTGTTCCTCCACCAAGTTGTTGAGCAATCCAATTACTCTGAGCACTCATCCGAGAAATTACTTCTTCCATATTTGTAAATTTTTTATAATACGAATCTTCTTTAGCTGTTAATTTTTTTTTCATTTCTGATATATCTCGTGTCTCATGCGACATAATTTTATAAAATATGTTTGTAGTTTCACTTGCATCTCCTACCAAACCTGCTTTTTCAATTAATGTGCCTTTATTACCATCACGGTCTCTTGAAGTTCTTACCGCATCATTAATTATATCAGATAACCTATATGCTAATCCTTCTTCATTATATCTTGCAATTCTTCCGCTGGTTGATAACGAAGGAAATCCTAAATCGGACAACGCACTTGCCCCACTTGTAGGATCGGATAAACTAATATCACTTCCTGTCGTACTTAAAGAAATAGTTAAAAACCCTTCAGAATCAGCTGTGACTGATATTGGAGTATTAGAAAATGCACTTTGAATCTTAGTTTGAAGAGCTGAAGTGAGATCACTATATGTAGAATAACTGCCATTCAATGTTATTATTTGAGCATTACCATCTATAGTTACATTAAAGCTTTTATTAGAAGCAGTATAGTCAGTTAGCGCATTCTGTGCAGTTGATATCCCAGTAACAGAATAATAATTTAAATAGTATGGATAATCCTCTGATTGTTTTACAAATAAATTCATTACTCCATCAGGATCATTCTCAATAGCTCGCTTTAGCTTATGTTCATCTATATTTAGTTTTCCTTTATCTTGATATGCCCCTGTTGTTATTCCGATATTTGATATATTGCCATTATACCCTGATATTGGATCATACATAGCATTTCTCACACTCGTAACTATATTTGATAATAGTTGATCATTTCTAAGTAATCCTTCATTAGCTTTTTCTTCCCATTTTTTTACATCTTCCTGATTCATGCTTGCCCTTTGAGCATCTGTAAGAGGCTGATAATCTCTGTGGTAATCTTCAGATATTTTTTTATTTATTGTATCTATCATACTATTATATTGATCAATAAAGCTTTTAATATTATTATAAACCGAATCAACATCCTGGGTCAAAGTAACAGTCTGAGAAGGCTGACCTTCTTTAAGTAAATTATATGTTATTCCACTTGTAGTAAAAGAATTTGTACTCCTAACCAGTGTTTGCCCATCTAAAACAACCGATGCATCTTTTCCTGCTGTATAATTTGCACTGAGCTTCAACTTTGAAAGTGCAGAAGTTCCTGATATCGGATTTCCAATACTTATATTGCTTCCACCACCAGTCGCTAGTGAAATATTTATTATGCCATTAGTTTGACTTACATTAACAGTATTATTAGTAAATGCATTCTGAATTTTGGTCTGCAAATCTGTGACAAGGTCATCGGCATCAACATAATCCCCCGAAATAAGCTGAATATTTTGTTGAACTCCATCAATTATTACTCTAAAACTTTCACCGGAATATCCTTTAGTATCAGCAACACCCAAACCTTGAATATTACTAAAATTTGCGCCCTGTAAAAAATTACTTCCAGTTTCAATTAATTGAATGTTTATACCTGTTCCCATTTGTTTTGAAATAAAATTAAACTTATCATTAATATCATCATATTGAAGTACTACACCTGCTGTATTACTACTGTTAATTTGATTAATCATACTTACTAATGTCGTACCTTGGTTAAACGTAAAATTTGTATTATTTATGCTTAAAGCAACATTCCCATTAGAATCAAATGAAAAGGGATTACTCATTTTATTTGCTATAGTTTCAAGAGAATTAAATGTGTTTAGTCTATTACTTAAATTATCAGTACCTGAAAATCCTAAATTTGTCATTAATGCATCATTAGTTCCCGACGAAAGGATAATTTTATTAACATTACTTCCACTTACTGTATTAAACTGTAATATCCCACCACCCGCATCACTAACAACAACTTTATTATATCCAACTGCATTATCTATTGCAGTTTGAAAAGAAGGGATGTCTATTACACTAGAATCAATTGTTATTAGCTTCCGTACCCCGTCGAGATCTAAGTATAAGTTTTGATTTACAGCATTTGCAAAGTTTGCACTTGATGACGCAACAATATTCTTTGTAATTGTTGCTGTACTTGAATCTGTCGCAGCCGTTGCAAGATTATTTATTTGGATAGTATGACTCCCTGGAACAGCATAAGAGCTTCCAGTTATCGTAACAGTTGATGGATCGGTGCTTGTAGAAGTATATTCTATATAGCTTGATTGAGATAGCATATTAGTTGCAGGGTTTAAAGAATTAAAGTAAGTATTTTGCACTCCTTGTAGTAAACTGGTTATACCTCTGTAATCATCCTGCTTCCATTTATTGAGTTGCAGTTTTTGTTTTAATTTGTCTAATGGTATACTTTCAGCCTGCATTAACTGTTTTACAATTGCATCCGTATCCATGCCACTGCCCATGCCACCGATTCTAAATTTTTTCGAATAAGTGCCGCTAATCACACTATCACCAGTAGTACTTACCGAAGCTGCAGACATCTAAAATCACCTTCTTTCATCTATTAAAAGTCCGGCCTTTTCCCACATTTTCGCAACCATGTCCAAAATCTTTTCTGAAGGTATTTCTCGTACCACTTCATTAGTATCGGTATTTATTACTTTCACAACAACCTCCTTTGTTGGTTTATGCACAGAATACTCCAATTTTCTATTTGAGCCTTCAAGTGCCCGATTGGCTTTTAATATTGCTTCAAGCATCGTTTTATCTGCTATTGTTAATTCATTTTTATCTTGAGTTGTTATTTGAGAAATATTTTTTTTCCCGACGTCTTTTTGTATATTCACTTTTTTTGAATCAAGCCTTTCAATTTTGTTTAAATCGACTTTTGATTTGAATGTTTCTTGCGCCTGATGTAAAGGCATCGTTTGAGCATCCCTGCTATCGATCTTCATATTACCGCCTCCATTTTTATTTTATCTTCCATGATCTTGTAACTAATTCAATTTTATTTACCTACATACTATATCGGTTTTATTTATAAAAACATTTACATATTTTTATTTGGTATAATGATGTATAATGATAGAAGTGATAGACAAATATTAAGAGCCCTTTGAAATGTCGAAGACAGGATTCTAGAAACAAGAGTTTTGCAAAAAAGCAATCGCAACCCATTCGCCTATTTCTAAAGCATCAATGACTACATATCCTAAAGAAGCATACTTTTCAATTACATCATTTTTTCGATCTTTTATGACCCCGGATGCAATAAATAACCCATCAGGAAGTAGATAATCTGATAGAATATCAGCTATACCAATTATTACATCGGCAATAATATTTGCAACAATAATATTAGATTTCTCAAAATGTTTATCTTTAAGCTCACAATTAAGAAATTCTATTGAATCAGCAACACTATTTATTTCACAGTTTTCCTGTGCTACTTTTAGAGCTGATTTATCAATATCTAAAGCCTTGATACTTCTAGCACCAAGCTTTATAGCGATTATTGATAGAATTCCGCTTCCGCAACCTATATCAATAACAAAATCATTTTCCTTCAAATATTTTTCAAGAAATAATGCACACATTTTAGTTGTTTCATGTGTGCCAGTACCAAATGCCATGCCGGGATCTAATTCTATCACGATCTCGTTGTCTTTTTGCATATAATTTTCCCAAGAGGGCTTTATAACTATATTAGATGAAATGTGAAAGGGCTTATAGTATTCCTTCCAAGAATTAGCAAAGTCAACATCATCTATTTCAACAATACTAACATTGCCTTTTCCGATATCCAAAAATTTTTTCATATCGTTCAATTTGCTGTAAACTGAAGCTTTAATACTATTCAAAGATGATACATTAACAATATTGAAGTAACCTTTAACAATTACATCTTCAGAAGTTTTATTAATAAGCGAATCATCTATATAATCATAAAAACCACAATCAAACACCTCATTAGGGTTTTCAATAACAGTTCCATTAGACCCTAGCTCTAAAAACATATTCGACACAGCATCAATAGCCTCTTCGCAAGTCGCGACACAAACCTCATACCACTTCAAATAAAACACAACCTTTCGAATACAGAGAATATCTTCCTAAACGTCCATAAAATGTATCATCTACACAACTATTGCATTAATTCTTTTATCTGGTGTCAAATTTGATACTTTACCGATTATAGCAGATATTGAGAGGATTAACAAGAATGTTACCTAGAGCTAATTTTTACATTGAAGATATTGAAATGAATTGTTTATAATGATAAAATTTTAATATAGGTGAAAAATAAAATATGAAAAGGTAAAATATATATAATAATACTTTCGTAAATATATTTTTTATAAGGAGCTGATACTATGGAATATCCTTCAAACAGTTATACGGACAATATTCTTCACTCTTTAGGGAAAGCACTCCCTCTTATTCAAGATGTCCTGTACTTTGACTGTATGTTCTCTGTATCTGATAAGGAAAATTTTTTGTATTACTTACCAGGAAAAGAAATAAGTGCCAATGTAAAAATTGGACAACCAATTCCACCTGAATCAGGATTGTTTAAATGTCAACAAACAGGAGAAAGAATCTCATTGATACTTCCAAAGGAAGTCTATGGTATGCCCACAAAAACATGTACTGTTCCTATAAAAAATGAGAAAGGTGTAATAATAGGGGCTTTAAGCTCAGGTTTAAGCATTGATACCCAGCAGGCACTGTATAAAGCATCCCAAGCAATCTCCTTGACAGCAAAAGAAATAACCGCAACAACTCAGGAGCTGTCATCTACAGCTGTAAAACTGGCAGGGGATTTGAGTTATTTAAAAAAGGCAGGAGAAGATATACTTACGGAAATTCAAAGCACATCTGAGATACTGCAATTCGTTAATACTATTGCATCCCAATCAAACCTTCTTGGACTAAATGCTGCTATTGAAGCAGCACGAGTTGGCGAAAATGGTCACGGTTTTGCCGTAGTTGCAGAGGAAATTAGAAAATTAGCTGAAAACAGTGCGGAATCAGTAAACGACATAAGAAAAATTCTTGAGTCTATTCAAACTGGTATGACAAATATAGTTACTACGCTTTTAAATACTGCGCAGCTTGGAACGCATCAGGCATCAGCTACTGAAGAAGTATCTGTTGTGATGCAGCGGTTTGCATCTACATCTATTGAAATAGAGAGGATTGCCAAAACACTATAGAACATTAAATTTCAAGTGCAAGAAATTAAAAGGAGAGAACATAGATCTATGTTCTCTCCTTTTAATTTTTATGTTATCTGCTTTATCTAAACGCATCTTTCATCTTATCAAAAAATGATTTTCTTTGCTCATGCATATCATCACTGCTTATTTCTGCGAATTCCCGCAGTAGTTGTTTTTGCTTTTCGTTTAGTTTTTTGGGGACATCAACGATTATCTTTACATACTGATCTCCTCTGCCATTCCCACGCAGGTATGGAATGCCTTTACTGCGAAGTCTAAATACCGCCCCCGTTTGAGTTCCTTCTGGAATAGTATATTTAACTTTGCCATCGATTGTTGGGACTTCAAGTTCAGCACCTAGTGCTGCTTGAACGAATGTTATTGGAATTTCACAAATAACATTTGATTCATTTCGTTCAAAAAGTGTATGACTTTTCATTTTAATAGTTATAAATAAATCACCGTTAGGTCCTCCTTTTGAACCTTTTTCTCCCTCCTGCCGCAAAGAAATTGTCATCCCATCATCAATACCAGCAGGGATATTGACTTTCAATTTAGCCATTTTACGCACTTTACCTTTTCCATCACAGGTGCTACATGGGTTATCTATCATCTTCCCTTCACCACGACAAACATCACAGGTTTTAATGTTTACGAACTGTCCCAAAGGAGTATTCTGCTTGTATTGAACCTGACCTGAGCCATTACAGTGCTTACATGTGCTAGAACTGGTTCCGGATCTTGAACCAGTTCCATTACATGTTGTACAGCTTTCAAGCCTGTTTATAGAGATTTCTTTTTCAATACCAAAAGCAGCCTCTTCAAATGAAATTTCAATTGAATATTTTAGGTCTGCACCTTTTTGTGAGCCAGTTCTGGTTTTGCTAGACCTGCTGCTAAAACCTGACCCTCCAAAAAAGGTTTCAAAAATATCACCAATACCACCAAAATCAAAGTCACTAAATCCTCCCTGAAATCCACCAAACCCACTTGAAGGATCAGTTCCTGCATGCCCGAATTGGTCATAGCGTGCTCTTTTCTGTGAATCACTAAGAACTTCATATGCTTCGTTTAGTTCTTTAAATTTAGCTTCTGAAACTTTATCTCCTGGGTTCATATCAGGATGATATTGTTTAGCTAGTGTTCTATAAGCTTTTTTTAAATTGACTTCACTATCACCTTTATTGACTCCTAATATTTCATAGTAATCTCTCTTGTTAGCCATTATTCTTACTCCTATTTCTTATCATCATCAACAACTTTATAATCAGCATCATATACGTTTTCTTTACCACTCTGATCAGTTGGATCTGTACCAGGATTGAAACCTCCCATATTATTTTGATCAAATCCAGCACCACCTGGTCCAGCTTGACTTCCATGTTGCTGATAAATCTTACCTGATATATCATAAAAGGCCTGTGTCAAACTTTCTGTTGCAGATTTGATTTCCTTATTATTTGTTCCTTTTAAAGCTTCTTTAACCTTATTTATCTCAGATTCTATCTTAGTTTTATCATCACTACTTAATTTCTCTCCAAGGTCTTTTAGTGTTTTTTCACTTTGATAAACCATTGAATCCGCATGATTTCTAGCCTCAACCGTCTCTTTTCTTTCTTTATCCTCAGTTGCAAATCTTTCAGCTTCTTTAACTGCTTTATCAACTTCAGCATCTGAGAGGTTTGTAGATGCAGTAATAGTAATTTTTTGCTCATTTCCTGTTCCTAAGTCTTTTGCAGAAACGTGAGCAATACCATTAGCATCCATATCAAATGTTACTTCAATTTGTGGTACTCCTCTTGGTGCTGGAGGAATTCCTGTCAAATGAAAATTACCTAGTGTCTTGTTGTATGCTGACATTTCTCTTTCGCCTTGTAGCACATGAACCTCAACACTTGTCTGACCATCTGCAGCAGTTGAGAACACCTGGCTCTTCTTGGTTGGAATAGTAGTATTTCTCTCGATCAATTTAGTAAATACTCCACCTAAAGTCTCAATACCAAGAGATAGAGGAGTAATGTCTAGTAAAAGTAAGTCTTTTACCTCTCCTGTTAATACCCCTGCTTGGATTGCTGCACCTACTGCAACACATTCGTCAGGGTTTATTCCTTTAAATGGGTCTTTATTAAAATATTTCTTTACAGCATCTTGTACCGCTGGTATTCTTGTTGATCCACCAACCAACAAAATCTTATCGATCTTATCAGGTGTGAGGTTAGCATCTTGCATAGCTTGCCTTGTCGGTCCCATAGTTTTCTCTATAAGATCGAGAGTCAATTCATCAAATTTTGCACGCGTCAAAGTAATATCTAAGTGTTTTGGACCTGATGCATCTGCAGTAATAAATGGTAAGTTTATATTACTTGTAGTAACACCAGAAAGTTCGATTTTAGCTTTCTCAGCAGCTTCCTTCAAACGCTGCATAGCCATTTTATCGACCTTCAAGTCAATACCCTGATCCTTCTTAAAGGTATCAGCCAAATAATTAATGACTCTATCATCGAAATCATCTCCACCTAGTCGATTATTACCATTTGTAGCTAGAACTTCAAACACTCCATCTCCAATTTCTAGTAATGAAACGTCAAAAGTACCTCCACCTAAATCAAATACTAAGATCTTTTGATCATTTTCTTTGTCTAAACCGTATGCAAGTGCTGCAGCCGTAGGTTCATTAATTATTCTCAGCACCTCAAGTCCAGCAATCTTTCCAGCATCTTTTGTTGCTTGTCTTTGTGAATCGCTAAAATATGCTGGAACAGTAATAACTGCCTGTTCTACTTTTTCACCAAGATAGCTTTCAGCATCTGTTTTTAATTTTTGAAGGATCATCGCCGAGATTTCTTGAGGAGAGTAAGTCTTATTATTAATTTTTACTTTCCTATCAGTTCCCATATCTCTTTTAATAGATATAACTGTTCCATCTGGATTAGTTATTGCTTGTCTTTTTGCGACTTGCCCTACTAATCTTTCATTTGCTTTTGAAAATGCAACAACCGATGGTGTAGTTCTATTTCCTTCTGCATTAGCAATTACAACTGGTTCGCCACCCTCCATAACTGCAACACATGAGTTTGTTGTTCCTAAATCAATACCTATAACTTTTGCCATAGTATAACCTCCTTTATTTTTTCCTGATATATTATTTATTTAAAAAACTTAAGTGCTTTAATCAGTAATAAAGCAACTTAATTAGCAACTTTAACCATGCTATGTCTTATAACCTTATCTTTCAAAACATAGCCTTTTTGAAACTCTTCTAAAACTGTATTTTCTCCAGACTGCTCATCTTTAACGTGCATAACTGCATTGTGAAGATCAGGATTGAATTTTTCATTAGCACATACTATTTCTTCAACACCAAGGTTCTTTATTGCATCCTTAAGCTGTTTAAAAACCAATTCAATGCCAGCCTTAAGATTTTTCACCTCATCATCCTTAGCTAAAGATTGAATTGCTCTTTCAAAATTGTCGACCACAGGAAGAAAAGCTTGAACCACCTCACATACAGCGTCTGAATAAATGCATTCTTTTTCTTTTATGGTTCTCTTCCTAAAATTATCAAATTCTGCTGTTTTTCTCTGTAACAAATTCATATATTCATCACATTGCTTAGTTTTTTCTTTTAATTTTTCTTTAAGTTCTTTTAATTTACTTTTCTCACTACTTTCCTCATTAATCAGTTCTTCATTATGTTCTGATTGTTCATTTAAGCTATCGATCTTAATATCAACTGCATTTTCCTCAAGTTCAAGATTCTCCACAACATTATTTTCATGTTCTTTACCATGCTTTTTCATTATTTTTTAACCTCCTTATTAATCATTTGCTTATACCATTGTCAAAACTGTTACCAAATAATTTGTTTATTTCTTCATTTAATATTTCCCCGATAGTATTTATCAATGATATAACTTTCCTGTATTCCATTCTAGTAGGACCAATAACTCCGATTGAACCTACTATCATATCACCAATGTTAACCGGCGTGGTTATCAAGCTACATTGCTTGATAATATCGATAGGATTTTCTGTCCCTATCTGAACATTTATTTGCTTGTTATTTTGATGCTCTTGTAATTCTTCTAACAATTTATATATTTGCTCTTTTGCATCCATTAAGTTAAGAAGTTCTTTGGCCTTTTCAATATCTCTAAATTCAGGGAAATTTAAGATGTTTATTGTTCCTTCTAAATAAACTTCTTTATTGTTCATATGGCTAATGCAATCAATTATTCCATCTAATACTGGCAATAAGCCAATGTCTATTTTTAAAATATTAATTGCAATTTCTGCATATATCTTAGAATCAATTTCTTCTAATGCAAGAGTTCCAAGCTTTTCGTTAAAAATATTTAATAGTTTTATAATGTCATCAGATAAAACCGTTTCTGAAATACGAACTAAAGTATTTTTAACGATATCGGTATCTGTCGCAACTACAATGAGTAATTTCCCACACCCGATTGGTACTAACTGCGAAGTTCTAATACGGCTCTTGCTAATTTGTGGAGTAATAGCAACTGAAGGATATTTTGTTACTTGTGAAGTAATCCAAGAAGCTTGTTTTAATAATTGACCGAGTTCATTAATGCTAATTTCCATGGCCTTTTTTATATTGTCAATTTCTTGAAAAGAAGGTTCACAAGCAGTCATCAATTGATCAACATACAACCTATATCCTTTATCTGACGGAATTCTCCCAGCTGAAGTATGTGGCTGAGCTAAATAGCCTAGATCTTCTAAATCAGCCATTTCATTTCTAATTGTCGCCGAACTAAGTCCTAACTCATGTTTTCTTGCAATTGACCTTGAACCAATTGGCTCTGCAGTGTCGATGTAATCGTCGATAATAGCCTGAAGAATACGCCTTTTTCTATCATCTAATACCACAATCCTCACCTCACTTTTTATTGTTAGCACTCATCAATATTGAGTGCTAATTTCTAATTATAAAATAACATTTTACGTATTTTTTGTCAAGAGGGGTGATTTAACACTTCAGAGCAAAAGCACGAGGGCTGCCACGCTAAAGGCTATAGTTTTTTTAAGCCGATTATTAACGGAACTGGATTTTATTATGTTGAACCAGAAACACGCATGGATAACAGAATGGATATAATAATAACTTATAGTGGAGAAGAACATATTATTGAGCTTAAGATATGGCACGGAGAAAATTGTGAGAAAAATGCACTAGAACAATTGGCGAAGTATATTGATATACTGAACTAGGTTTCAAAATAACATTTTTGAAACCGTTAGTGCATGTTAATACTTGCTTCATTAAAAAAATTATTACCTCGGCAAGTATAGCAAACGAAAAGATACAGGGTATTTGATCTTATTTAATTTTAATAAGAATAAAGAATACATAAGTGGGTGGAAGAAGTGTATTAATAAAGATATTTATGAAGTTGTTGTATAATATAATATTTTATACAAGTAAAAAGGCCGTATGGGCCTTTTTACTATTTTTCAGTACACGTACTTGCTTCCTGATACGATTCCTCAGTGCTAAGCTTTTGAAGCGTACCTTTCTTCGCATTAATTGATCCTAAAATTGAGTTTTTAATGGTCTTAATTTCCTCATTCTCCTTTTTCCCTTCATTAGAATCAAGCTGAATATTTAATTTATCGTTTACAATAAGTCCTAGAAGGATCTCAAATGCATTTACAATGCTTCCTCCATTTTCGTTAGAACCCATACTAATTACTGTTTTGGGCACTAAATCAATCTTTGATTTTTCTAATGCAGCAGTAAATTTGCTCATAATGTCTTGAACCAGCTGATATCTCGAACCTCCATATGCCTTCACTTGTTCTTCAATAGCGATTGCTTTACCGATACCAACCCTTGCTTCTCTTTCGCCTTCTGATTCAGCTATGGCTTTGATCTTAGCAGCTTCTCCCAATGAAATAGTCTTAATCTTAGAAGCCTCTGCTTCAGCGATTGTCTTGATCTTTGCTGCTTCTTGCAGTGATCTTTGGTATTCAGCTTTTCCCTGATTACTTTGAATTTGAATATTGATATCTGATTCGGTTAAAAGCCTTTGCTGTGCAGCCTTTGCTTCAGATTCTTTTAGCTCTCTTTCTTTGTCTGCAGCTTTTTGTTGCTGTGAGTATGTTTCTACCTGCTCTAATGCAATTTGCCTGTCACGCAGTTGAGCAAGAATCTGCTCTATTTTTTTATCTGCGTCTGATGATGATGGTGTTCCGATTAACACCTCTTCAAACTCAAGATTATAGTGACCAAACTTTACATTCATTTCTCTTGATGCGATACCTTGTATTTCGTTTCTTTCTTGTAGTAGTTGTATCAAAGTCTTAGTTTGACCAATGTTTTTAAAATATGCTGACACCATAGGATCTAGCGTTTGATCTACTAACATCTTAATATCACCAAACCTTTGAATAACAAGGGGAGCTTTTTTATAGTCTATATGCATTACAACTGATAATGGAAGGGACGGTTCAAAAGCATCCTTTGTAATTAAGCTAACCTCTTTTAAGTTCTCATCATATTTATGATTACCACTTTGATTACTAATCCATTTAAGAATAATGTTAGTTGTTGGAACTCTGACAATTTTACCTGCATAGGTATTAAATGCATATTTGCCAGGCATTAATGGTTTTTGCCATACACCCTTACATCCTGTATCAACCAGCTCGCCATGTTTATATTCATCCCCTGTAGAATCTAGACCCTTTGGTCCAATATAAGAAACAACAACCCCGACGAAACCTACATCAATAACCGTTTTATCAATAAGTTCGATGGTAGCAAAAAGTCTATTAATAAAGTATGTTCCTTCTACTAATACCTGATACTGTCTTCCTCTAAACCCACCTGCAAGTAAAAATTTCTCAGGGTCTTGAAAATTGTTATGATACTTTTCTAAATCTAAAGATGAATCTCCAACAGTAGGAGCAATTATATCATCTTTATTTAAGGATGGTCCATCATGTACTGTAGCAACTCCAACCTTATCATCTGCACCTTTTATAATAATTGGCGTGAATCCTTCTCTTTCTCTTAGAACTTCAACCATTTTATTTATAGTGCTTTCTTCTGCATGAGTTCCCATAGGTAAATAATGTGCTTTATCCTCTGTAATTACGATAAATTGGGCTAAATTAAATGCGTAGGTACCCTCGCGAATAATACCTCTTTGAGGGCCTCTTTGACCGCCATTCTCTAAAAATTCACGAACATTTTGAAAATTATTACATTTAGGAACAACCTTACCTAATGTTTGAGTAGCATCTAAAGGTTTTCCATCTCTAGCAAAAACATACCCCATCTGACCCTGAGGTATTGTAACAAGAGGGCAGATATGAACCTTATATTTTAGCGGAGTAAGAAAGTGGATACCTCCTCTTAATAGTTCAGGTTGGTAGCCGGCTTCACCGTTTAATGCTATTATCTGCTCTTTAAGTGATCCTTTTGCTGACCACCATTTTTCAACGATACCAATTTTATTATTAGATATGATTCTTAAACCTAATGTTTTCCATACCAGAACTAATCCAAAAAATAAGACAATGATCTTAAAAAATAACCCAAAATAGTCAGGTAACATAAATGATTCTCCTTTTATTTTTAAGTATATTACTGTTTCTATAGTATATTATATAATTTTGATGCCTTCAACTTTTTAAGGTATAATCAAAATTGGAAGGAGGAGATATGGAATTAATAAAAAATGCTGTAGGGGGGGGATAGGGATTAACATGGAGAAAGATAAAATTAAGATATTAGAGATGTGTGCTGTGGGGTTTACTGTTCAAAATATTTTATTACCGTTGATAGATGAGTTAACAAAATACGAATTTGATGTTACAATACTTTGCAGCCACGATGAAAGGTCAGAGAATCTGAAAAAATTAGGATATAAGATCAAAAATATTGAGATTGCAAGAAAAGTTTCTCCTATTAAAAATATTGTTTCGATTTGGAGACTAACAAAATACTTAAAACAAGAAAAATTTGACTGTATTCATTTGCATACACCAGTAGCAGCGATTATAGGTCGCATTGCAGCCTTTATTGCAAAAGTGCCTGTTGTTGTCTATACTGCGCATGGATTCTATTTCCATGATGAAATGAGTCATCTAAAAAAGAAAATATTTATGTTGATTGAAAAAATCGGAGGATATATTTGTAATTATGTCTTTACTGTAAGTTCTGAAGATTATAAAACTGCAATTGAAGAGAAGATTATTCCCAAAGAAAAAATAACATTTATCGGAAACGGTATAGATGTTGACAAGTATAATATAGATACTGTCCTCTTAAAAAAGAGCTTGACTCAAATAAAAAAAGAATTGAATATACCTTTAGATAATGTAGTTGTAGGGATTGTAGGAAGGATGGTTAGAGAAAAAGGATTTGTTGAATTGGCATTAGCTGCAAATGAAATTACAAAAAGATACACAAATGTTATATTTTTATTTGTAGGAGACACTTTACAATCCGATCGCGATGGAGTTAAAATTGAAATTGATAGACTGATACAAAAATACAACCTGCAAGATAAAGTGATTTTTACTGGAGACAGATCGAACATACCTGAACTTTTAGCTACTATGGATATATTTACACTACCGTCTCATAGAGAAGGTATGCCCTTATCTTTGCTTGAAGCAATGAGTATGTCAAAGTGTACAGTTGCGACTAATATTAGAGGATGTAGAGAAGAAGTAATTGACAATATTACAGGATTTTTAGTTCCAGTTCGTGACCATCTAAGCTTGGCAGGCAAAATACAATATTTAATTGAAAACCCACGTATTCGTGAACAAATGGGAAAAAAAGCTAGAGAATTGGTTTTAGAGTGTTTTGATCAAAAACCAATTCTGAAAAGACAAGTAGATATGATTAAAAATTTAATTATTGCTGAATCTTAAAGAATAAGAATAAGAATCAGGACAATTGAGGTGCCAATTATGAAAAGATGTTTTGATCTAATATTAGGTATAGTTGTGTTAGTTGTTCTACTACCTGTATTTATAATAATTGGTATTTCAATCAAAATGACATCAAAAGGGTCTATTTTCTTCTTGCAGTACAGGATTGGAAAAAATAAAAATAAGTTTACCATAATTAAATTTAGAACAATGTATATTGAAGCACCGCGGGATATTCCGACACATAAATTTGAGAATTCTAAGGATTACATTACGTCTATAGGAAATTTTTTAAGAAAAACAAGTTTGGACGAGCTTCCGCAGCTAATAAATATCATAAAGGGAGAAATGAGCTTTGTCGGTCCACGTCCCGCATTATATAATCAATATGATTTGATAAACCTGAGGGATATAGAAGGGGTAAATATTGTAATTCCCGGAATAACTGGTTGGGCTCAAGTTAACGGCCGAGATGAATTGCCAATAGAACAAAAAGTTGAGTATGATAAATATTATGTAAAAAACTATTCATTTGCGTTTGATTTGAAAATACTATTAATTACTATATTCCATGTGGCACAAGCTAAAGATGTAGTTGAGGGGAAACAACATTCCCTATAGAAACGCATAATAATAACAATAAAAGCAGGTGAAATCCTTTGAGACATAAGATAAGAACAAAGTTATTGATATTATTAGATATTCTGCTTATTAATATTTCAATTTGTATATCATATTTAATAAGGTTTGATTTCTCATTTTGGAGTATCCCTGAGGAATTCCATAATTCATTTTTTGAAATACTATTGATTGCAACTGTTATAAAAATAATTTGTTTCTTAGCGTTCAAACTATACAACAGTCTATGGCAATATGCAGGGATATTTGAACTGGTAACAATAGTTTTGGTGTCTTTTGTTAGTAATGCTATTGTTATTAGTTATATTTTCATTTCTAGAATTTATATACCAAGAAGTATATTTATAATAGCCTTTTTAGTAGATATCTTTTTAGTGGGAGGAGTAAGATTTGCTTATAGAGTGTTTAGAAGAATTAGACTTAAGCAGATAGGGTCTTTTGGTAATTATAAAAGGATACTTATAATTGGAGGAAGTGATGCAGGAGCTGCAATAATTAAAGAATTAAAAGCGCATCACGAGCTTATGAGTAAACCTATCGCGATCATTGATGATGACAAATACAAGGTTGGAAAACTAATAAATGGAGTGCCAATTGTTGGCACCAGTAATGATATACTGCATGTTATTGAAGATCTAAAGATAAGTGAAGTTATAATCGCATTGCCAAAAGCTAGCAACCGGGATATAAATGAGATTTATAGTGAATGTTCAAAAACGTATTGCAAGGTCAAGATTCTTCCGTCTATGTCAGAATTGATAGACGAATCGGTTGTTATACAAAAAATAAGAGATGTCGACATTGAAGATCTCCTGTTACGTGAGCCTGTGGATTTAGATATTGATGAGATATCATCATATTTGAGAGATCAAGTCGTAATGGTGACTGGTGGTGGTGGCTCTATAGGTTCTGAGCTTTGTAGACAAATAGCATCATTTAACCCAAAGCAACTAATCATTCTGGATAATAATGAGAACAATGTATTTGAAATACAAAACGAGTTGTTGTGCAAGTATCCAAACTTGAAATTGGATGCGAAAATAGCTAATATTAGAGAAAAGCATAGGATTGACGATATATTTGAAAGATTGAATCCTGATGTAGTATTTCATGCTGCAGCGCATAAGCATGTGCCATTAATGGAATTAAACCCTACAGAGGCTATAAGAAATAATGTCTTTGGTACACAAAATTTAGCAGAGTGTTCTGATAAATATGGGGTAAAAAAGTTTGTCTTAGTATCAACTGACAAAGCTGTTAATCCAACCAATATCATGGGAGCTACAAAAAGAGTAGCAGAAATGATAATACAAGCACTAAATAGGCATAGCAAGACCGAATTTGTTGCGGTCCGATTCGGCAATGTTCTAGGAAGTAGCGGAAGCGTAATTCCCTTATTTAAAAAACAGATTGAGTATGGTGGTCCTGTAACAGTAACTCATCCAGATATAACTAGATTTTTTATGACTATATGTGAGGCTGTCCAACTTGTTGTACAAGCTGGTGCAATGGCAAAAGGAGGAGAAATCTTTGTACTTGATATGGGCGAGCCAGTTAAAATATATGATTTGGCGAAAAATTTGATTAGGCTCTCGGGATTTAAGACGGATGATATTGAAATACAGTTTACTGGACTTAGACCAGGAGAGAAGCTATATGAAGAATTAGTGATTGAAGGAGAGGATTTAGGGAAAACAAAGAATAATAAGATATTTGTTGCAAAACCAATACTTACAGATTTAGGGCTTTTAAGACATGAAATAGAAGAACTTAAAGAAAAAATTATGACAAATTCCGACCAGGCAATGGAGTATATAAGTCTTATTGTTCCAAGTTATACTTGCGCAAAGCAATAGAGAGGCAAGACAAGACAAGGGAGGTGGAGTGACAGGGGACGGTTCTTTGACACACATGCATGTGTGTCAAAGAACCGTCCCCTGTCACTCCACCTCCCTTGTCTTGTCTTGCCTCTCTATTGCTTTGCTATTTCAAAAAGAGAAAAGATTTTTGTAATAAAAACATACCTCTAGTAATATTTATATTAATAAACATTTAAAATGAGGTATGAGAGTATGATCTTAATTTTTAAGAAGAATAGAGTTATATTTACGTTACTTATCATCTTATTATCTTTAGTTCTGTATGGAATAGAGTTTATTCATGATGTTTCATCAGCAGTAACTACAAATACCGAAATTAAATCCAAAATAGTGTTAATTGATCCTGGACATGGAGGGGAAGATCCGGGAGCAGTGAGTGACTTTAGTGGACTTAAAGAGAAAGATGTAAACTTGTATATTGCAAAAAGACTAAGGGATTTATTAACTACTGAAAATTATAAAGTTTTAATGACTAGAGAAGAAGATAGATTAGAATACCAGTCAGAAACAAAGGGAATAGTTCAAAAAAGGAAACAAGATCTATTGAGAAGGAAAAAAATGATGGACGATGAAGCAACTGATATTGTTGTAAGTATACATTTAAATAAATTTCCTGAAGGTAAATATAGTGGAGCTCAAACGTTTTATCCCTCAAATTCACCACAAAGTCAAAGGCTCGCTTTATGTTTACAAGATTCGATAAAAAGATCAGTTGATCCAAATAATAAACGAACTGCTTTAGAAAAAAAGGAACCGATAATCATTTTGAATAATAATAAGGCAATAATCTCAATCGTTGAATGCGGGTTTTTATCTAACCCAAATGAAGAGAAATTGCTTGTAACAAGAGAGTACCAGGACAAAGTAGCTACTGCAATTTTTGAAGGAATTAAGGAGTATTTTAAAAAATAGATAATTTTTATAGTCATTATTCAGACCCTGCGGTTACCTAAGGTGGCAAGCAGGGTTATAGATCTTACGACAGCTTGAAGACTTCCCTCAAAGATCCCCCTACGATCTCTAAATAGTAATATCATATGTAAAAATTGCACAAATTATATAAAAATTTTTATGGTTTATTTAAGATATTAGTGTACAATATTTAGGGTAGATTGCAAATATCATTATTAACTTTAACTGTTGATATACTTTATGTATAGTGTATTATTGATAAAGGCACTAAAAATATACCCTAGGAACAGCTAAATAATAAAACCGGTTTTTAAAGCTAGAAATTTATTATTTAGCTGTTCCTAAATAGAGTATTAAGGTGGATTAAGTAAATATGACTGTTAAGGAACTAAAAAGAGTTGTGATTGGAAGACCTTTAAAAAATGAATTAATGAATGATGAAAAATATAATGTCCTTTGGGGCTTGCCGATTTTATCAAGCGATGCGATTTCTTCGGTTGCCTACGCAGGACAAGAAATATTGCTGGTTTTAATCCCAGCTATAGGGCTTTTAGCGTATTCTCAACTGACCTATATATCATTAGCGATAATAGGTCTTTTGATTTTGTTGACTTTGTCTTATACCCAAACAATTGACAATTACCCTAATGGTGGCGGTGCATATATTGTTGCGAAAGATAATATTGGTGCAACAGCTGGAATTATAGCAGGTGCAGCATTATCAATTGATTATATATTAACGGTTGCAGTTAGTGTGTCCTCAGGGGTAGAACAAATAACCTCTGCATTTACTTCACTTTGTCCATATACAGTATTAATATGTATCTTTATGGTTTCGATTTTAATGGTTGGTAATTTAAGAGGAGTACGTGAATCATCACGTATGTTTGGAATTCCTGCTTATGCATTCATCTTTGGGATTCTTGGTATGATAATACTTGGGATAATAAAGTATAAAATGGGTTTTGTTCCTCCTGAACCAACAATACGGTCGATTGGACAACCTATTACTTTGATTTTACTTCTAAAGGCTTTTTCAAGTGGATGTACTGCACTTACTGGTGTTGAGGCTGTAAGTAATGCTGTTCCAGCATTTAAAAGTCCTTCAGTAAAATATGCAAAAACAGTATTGATTTTACTTTCCTTAGTAGTACTGTTATTGTTTGGTGGAACTTCAATTCTTGCAAATATATATCATGTGGTACCCGAAAACGGGGCAGTGCTTATTCAGATTGCAGAACTAATTTTTGGAAATAATTTTATGTTTTATTATGTTACAGCAACAACATTTATTATATTGATTATGGCTGCGAATACTGCATATTCAGGGTTCCCATTGCTTGTATCTATTATGGCATATGAGGGATACGCTCCAAGACAGTTAACAATAAAAGGAGATAGACTTAGTTATTCAAATGGAATAATTATTTTATCAGCGATAGCGACTCTGTTAATTACGTTATTTAGGGCTAATGTAACATCGTTGATTGGATTGTACGCTGTTGGGGTTTTTATTTCTTTCACACTATCTCAATTTGGTATGTTTTTAAAATGGAATAGACATAAGGGAAAGAATTGGATAATAAAAGCAATTATTAATGGGTTTGGATCATTGGTTACTTTTATTGTAGTAGCTATAATTGCTGTTTCAAAATTTAATGAAGGTGCATGGATCGTAGTAATCCTAATTCCAATACTTGTTATTATAATGAAAAAGGTTAAGAATCATTATACTGCTATATCAAAGCAACTTAGGATAAAACCCGAAGAATTATCTCAGGTAGATATTTCAAATACAAACTATAGGAATCGTGTTATTGTCCCAATACAAGGAGTAAATAAAGCTAGTATTAGAGCATTGCGCTATGCTAAAACGATTTCAGATAATGTTGTTGCATTTAATATATCAATAGATGAGGAAGGTAGAGACAGGATAGAAAGTACATGGAGACAGATTAATACAGATATACCTTTAGTTGTAAAGTATTCTCCATTTAGAAAAATCGTTGAGCCACTACTCAAATTTATTGAATCTGTAGAGTATGACTATAAAAAAGGTGACATGATAACTGTGATTCTTCCAGAATTTGGTGTTAAATCTTGGTGGCATAAGATCTTGCACAATCATACCAGGGCGTATGTAGAAAAACAGTTATTAAGGCATAAACATATCGTTATAGCTACAATGCCATTACAGATGTCAAGAGATGAAGTTGCATTAAACACGATTAAAGAATAAATGTCTATTATAAGATATAAAAATAGGAATGCCGCAAATAGCAAGTAAATATTTTAATTTATTGCTGTGGTTTTTTTAATTTAATGTGTATTCCATCACCATTATCGACAATATCTATTTTATTCAGTTTTTTATTAAATGCACCAAAATCATCTACTTCAGAATATGACACAGAGACTATATGTCTATTTTCTTTCATATAATTTACTAAATCATTTTCAGACAATATTAAGTCTTCTGAATGACCATCTCTAAATAAAACTTTTACTTTTGATAACATAAAAAAGTATCCTCTTAAATCATTATTTGTAAAATATATAAATATATATCGTCATTTATTAAAAAAATCATATTAGAGGATGTATTAAAAAATGTGTGGTATAATTCTATCTAGGACTCTTAAAATAACAATGCACGTTTTCGAAGAGCCCTCAATTGTGGCTTATATTTTTATTTAATAAGGAAGAACAGTTTATGAACTTCAACGTTAGATTAAGTTTTTCGATAGTAACAGCAAAGATTATTATGAAATTATGCCGGGTTTTTCATTTTGGTGGAACATCTTTCCCTGGAAAAATTGCAAGAAGGATCTATCCTAATATTATTCAAGAGATTTCAAGAGATATTAAAATAATTATGATTACAGGAACAAACGGGAAGACGACTACAACAAAAATTATAAACCAAATTTTAGTAGAAGCTGGTATCAGCTTTATAACAAATAAATCAGGTTCGAATCTTTTTGGAGGAATAATCTCGACCTTTATTGAGGATACAGATTATTTAGGAAAGAGTAAAAAATCTCATGCTTTAATTGAGATAGATGAAGCAGCATTTAATTTAGTTACGAATTATATTAAACCAGATATTCTGGTGGTTACGAATTTTTTTAGAGATCAATTAGATCGATATGGAGAACTATATACGACACTAAATGGTGTTTTTGAAGGGATAAAAAAATGTGATACACTTAAGCTTATTTTAAATGCTGATGATTCTTTGTGTGTATCATTGAATAAAGATCATACAGATGAAGTATTTTACTTTGGTTTATCCGATATTTTAATTAATAATACCGAACAAATAGTTAATGCAGATGCATCCTATTGTATATACTGTAAGCATAAATATGACTATACCCACCGGACTTATGGCCATTTAGGACATTTTATTTGCAATAACTGTGGGTATGAAAGGCCAGAGGCAAATATCACTTGTACAAGTGTTTTAGATGAATCTGACGAAGCTTCTAGAATCAAGTTTACCATAGATAATAAGCTAGCTGATGAAGAGGTTTGCGAATATGAGGCAAAGATAAATTTACCAGGTCTTTATAATGTTTATAATTCACTTGCAGCTATTTCTCTTGGAGTTATGTTAGACATTAATATTAAAAGTATAATAAATGCGCTAATGAATTTTGAATGTAGCTTTGGTAGAATGGAGACTATCAATGTTGGCAATGGAACGATAAAAATAATTCTTGTTAAGAATCCGACGGGATTTAACCAAGTTATTAGTTATCTTATTAATAAGGCTGCTCAGTGTGATATTGTATTTATTATAAACGATAACCTTGCAGATGGTACTGATATATCTTGGCTTTGGGATGTAGATTTTGAAAAGCTTGTTGAGATTGAGGATTCATTAAATAATACCTATACTTGCGGAACAAGGGGTGAGGATTTGGCTGTAAGACTTAAATATTCCGGAATCCAAACAAAGAAAATCGAAATTGAAGATAATTTTAATATTCTTTTGCAAAAAACTATATTGAATCCGATAAAAAACAATGAAAATACTAAATATAATTTATTTATTCTTCCAACATATACTGCAATGTTAAAGATAAGAAAGATATTGCAACAAAAATTCAACCTAAAGGAGTTTTGGGAATAAATGTATGAACTAAACATATGCCATTTGTACCCTGATCTATTGAACTTATATGGTGATAGAGGAAATATTATTGCCTTAAAGAAACGATGCGAGTGGAGAGAAATTAATGTAAATATATTTAATATAAGTCTTTCAGACGATTTTATGTCAGAGAACTATGATATTGTTTTCTTAGGTGGAGGGCAAGACTTTGAACAAGAGATAATCCAGGACGATATATTAAATAAAAAAGCTGATGAGATTAAGAATGCAGTTGAAAACAATAAGGTATTTCTATGTATATGTGGTGGTTATCAAATGCTTGGGAAGTACTATAAAACTTGGGATGGGAAAGAGATTGAATTTTTAGGCGTTTTAGATTTGTGGACGATTGGAAGCCGTAACAGGATGATAGGAAATTTCGTTTTCGAATGTGAGTTCCTAGATTGCACTAATGAGAATAACAAAATTGTTGGATTTGAAAATCATTCTGGAAAGACTTATTTAGGTGATAGTATAAAGCCTTTAGGTAAGATACTAAAGGGTTACGGAAATAATGGAGAGGATGGTTACGAAGGTGCAATATACAAAAATGTATACTGTTCATATTCTCATGGGAGTTTACTTCCCAAAAATCCTTTACTTACAGACCATCTTATAGCTATAGCTTTGAAACAAAAATATAATGAAGATATTAGGCTTGAAACATTAAACGATGAATTCGAACTCTTAGCACATAATAAAATGATAAAAAGAATAGGAGTGTAGAAAATATTTTTTTCAACGTGCCTGTTCTTCTAACATCTTACTTAGCCTATAGCCTAAAACCATAAGACTATCACCAAGATGAACGTTCTCTATTATTACATCATAAGGTAATTCTAGATCCATAGGAGAAAAATTCCAAAGCCCCTTAATTCCTAAGCGTGCTACTTTATCTGCAAGCTTACGGGTTTCTGCGTATGGAACACACAGCATAGCGATATTAACTTTATTATCTTTAACAAAGCTTTCAAGCATATCAATGTGCATAATCTGAATTGAATTAATTATTTTCCCTATTAGTTCTAGTTTTACATCGAAGATTCCGACACAACTAAAGTTCCGCTTCTTAAAATTAGTGTAGTGAGCAACTGCTTGCCCTATGTTTCCTGCACCAATAATTATAAATTTATAATTATTATTCAAGCCTAATATTATGCCAATCTGATTGTATAAGCTTTCTACATTATATCCATATCCTTGCTGCCCAAATCCACCAAAACAATTGAGATCTTGCCTAATTTGTGATGCAGTAATTCCCATTCTTTCACTAAGCTCTCTTGATGAGATTCTCATTATTCCAATTTTTAACAGATCCTCAAGATATCTACAATATCTTGGCAACCTTTTAATAACTGCCATTGAAACCTTCTTATTACTATTCATACTATTCCACCTTAATTCATATATTATAATACTGGGCAAACTGTAAGAAAACAGAATTCTCGCTAAACCTTTTCTACTAAGATGTATTATATAAAAAAGTTTGCCAGAAAAGCAAACTTTTTCGACCTATTTAAAATAATTACTATTCAAACATTTTGGCTAGTATAAGATTTTCGAGTATACTCTTTCCATTCCTTTTTAGCGGTAGATCAAGGGTGGTAACAATTGTACTGTTTAAAATAATTTTTTCAAATGACCCATCAGAATTTGGCTTGAGCTTATCAGCATATGCATAAATTGCTTGAATACAATAGTATCGGTCTTCGTATTTCCCAAGGAATAGTACAACGTGATTTTTCATATATAATGCTGCTCCAGGAGACAATTTGTCTAAAATCTTTTTACGGGCTAAAACGTCTAAATTTTCAAATAAATATGTTTTACCTGCTGATAATTCTTGTTGAGAAGTGTTTCTTGGTAAAATAATTCCAAAGCACTTAAATATATCTAAAATTATACCTGAACAGTCTCGGCTTCTGAACATCCCACCCCAACCATATCTATCTCCTAATAACTTAAATGCTTGTGATAAAATATTTTCTCTAGTATACTCCAAGTGTCCGATAGATACATCGGATGATATGGGTATTAGGACAGTATTTAATGCAACCCTCCCATCAGCACTTAGTGTTGGGATCTTTACCTTATATACTGCACTAGGTTTCAAAATAACATTTTTGAAACCGCTAGTGCATGTTAATACTTGCCTCATTAAAAAATTATTACCTCGGCAAGTATAACTACACGTTGCTGTTTGATTGTCAATAATCTGCCCGGTATTGGAATCTAGAATTAATGGTAGCTTTACCCCCATTCCAAATTCGAGTTCTGATAATTTTTTCGAATAGGGATTGACTTCTAATTTTAGTTTATTTGCGGTTATAATTAAAAATTGGGAGGGATTAAGATAATTTAACCAGTCTTTCTTGTTGTCAAAAACTCCAACATTACTTGCACGAACCCATCCGTGATAATTCGAAGAACGAATAAAGTACCAGGCTTTATCATCTGTTGCATGTAATATTATTAAAGGTTCAGCAATTTCTAAGGCTGATTCTTGAAAATAATCAAATTCAATATCGTCTGGAGAGTCAAATCCTTTATCTTGAGTTGGAAAAGATCTTATATCTGTTCTTTTCACAGTAATCCCAAAAAGAACCTTAATGGGTTCATTTAGACTATAAAAGTGCATTTTTTGAATTAGATTATTATAATATGTTTGATCTACTTTTTTTCCGTTTATATATCTATCTTGCGATGGGATCGAAAATTTATGTATGAGGTCTAGTAATATAGTCTTTGAAATCTCAGGTTCAAATATAGTTAAATCAACAACATTAGTATTCGAATTTGATGTGTTTATTTTATTTAATTTAAATATTTTATTTTTATTTAATATGATTTTATTTGCTTGAGATATATTGGAAATCCAAAAACTTGATGTACAGAACTTTGATGAATAATCTGGAATGAGACTTCTTTCGTAATAATCTGTAATACTTGTTTGTAAGATGTCAGACATAGCATCCGAAAAGAAAGCTCGTATCTTTTTTATAAAAATTCCTCCTTGTAAAATCACATTCAAACTGTAAATTAAGTTGACACTTATTATATTCTATTATATAATTTATTTAGACTTTAAAAGTAATATGTCTAACATTATATTCAAATTAATTATTCATTAAAAAAGCAAAGATAAGTAAGAAGGAGCACGATGTAAAATGTATTTAAATGAAAAAATCTTAAATGAAAAAATTATACCTATAAAAATTTTGCATAAGAAAGTCACGAATCCAGAAATTTTATGTAAAGAAAACAAAATAAGACCCAAAAATTTCAATATCAAAACAAGCTTATATGAAAAACAAATTTTAGATAAATTTGAAAAATCTATACAATTAGCATCAAAATTAGATCCAATAAAATCACTTTCATCATTTTATAAGGGTGCGATGTTTGTATTTCAAAAAGATGATGGAATCATATATGAAACATTAATAAGATCTGGTTTAGCTTATAAGAGAACTTCAACCCATTTTAGAGATAGTAAATATGATCAATATGGTATAGATTTCAAATTTGGAACCATATTAATTGGTAAAACAAAGGAAGGCTGTACTTTTTTTCAAACGGAAAGGTTTAGTACTAAAAATTTTGTAAACTTATTGGGACATATTTTTACAGCTATTATTCATTTTCTTAGTTTATGTAATATTAATATAGGTATAAATGGATTTAGTGTTTGTACAGAAAAGAAAAATCGCCATATAGTAATTCAGTGTGATACTTGTATTATAAAACAACGTTTACAGAACGATTTAAATCAAGAAAAATCGCAACCAATAATGCTTTAAGTCTTAGGAACAGCTAAACAATAAATTTGTTAATTGATAGTATTTTTCGTATAATAAAATAGAAAAGCAATTAATTAAAATTCAAAAGATAAGGAAGGTGGGTTAAATGATTCTTAAGGGGAAAACTGCATTAATACTAATTCTGGTAATAATTACTGTCATTACTTGTGCTACAGTAGTTGGAGTAGCCAATCTTAAAGGAGTGAGCTGTGCCATTAATTCTGATGTCAAGCTTGCATTTGATGGTGTTGTGACAAAATTTAACACTACTGAAGGATATAACATTCCTACTTTAATGTACAGCGGTCGAGCGTTTGTTCCGCTAGCTCCATTATGTGAAAAGCTTGGACTTGCTGTTACTTGGGATGATAAAACAAGCACTATTAATATTACTTCTAAAAACAATGAAGAAAATGTAGCCATTTTAGAGAGCGGAGATGAAGAAAATAAGATAAAACTAAATAGTATCGGAACAGTTAAATTAAAAGGAAATGCAACTACAGGATATACGTGGAACTATACAATTTCAGACCAAGACGTAATCGAATTAGACTCAAAGAGTTTTGAGTCACAAGACTTAAATTTAGTAGGATCACCACGGAATTATATATGGAACTTTAAACCAATAAAAACGGGAACAACTAAAATAACATTTAAATATTATCGTCCTTGGGAAGGACCCCAAACAGCTGGAGATACAAAGGAATTTAATATATCTGTAGAAGAGTAAATTAAGAAGCCGTTGAAATAATAAGACGATAATAATATACTAAGGGGACGAAGATATTGTCAATATTTTCGTCCCCTTAGTATATTATTATTCAAGATAATCTTCAGTTTTGCTTGTGCCTACAGTAGATCTTTCGTTTGGACTTAGTGATTCGATTTCTTTACTTATTAGAGAGCTATTTCTAGGGAACAATGCATTGAATTTAAAATTCCCTTTAAAGTCTCTTTGTTGTTTGCCCTCGATAAAAAATTTTACTTTTTGAATTTCTTTTAGTTCTGTTAATGAATTTACAATTGAATATAAGGTTAATTCTTCTTCGGCTTTACCTCCTGCATGGTTTTTTATAAAATCGTTTGAAAGATTAACAGAAGATATTCCCCCATCTATTGAGATTGAAGAAATCAGTTTGGTATCTACAGGTATTGTTGATCTTAATCCGCCACCTGGCTTGGGTCCTTTTATTAATTCCTTTAATACAATGGAAGCAAGATTGTTTACACTTTTTTTCGCCTCCTCAACAGGAATATACCGGATTTCAAGCTTTAACTTTGAATTATCTCCATTTGCGAAATAAAGATGTATAGGAACTTTGTCAGTTCGCTTTTGAGCTTCACTCTCACTCAAAGCCGTACTGCTTACAGGGAAAGCTTGGGTTTCAGCATTCTTTTTGAGACTGACGCTTTCTATTAAACTACATCCGCTTAAAATATTTATTCCAAAAATAAATATCAATAAAAACATAATGTCTTTTTTCAAAATAAAACACCTCGCATACAATATTTGTATATTGTATGCGAGGTGTTTTATTTATATACTATTTTGTTTAGGAATGAATAATCTTTGATTTCCCGATTTAGACTTATGAATAAACCATTGACTATTTTGTTCTATTGTAGATGGAGACCTTGTAAGGGGAACATCTGCTGTAACAGGTGATAAAGGAGAAACTGGTACATAAGAACCAGATAAATTTTGTAGGGTATAAACTTTAGATGGTCTTTCATAAATATTGGATACGCCATATAAGCTAGAAGATTTTTTATATTTATTGATCATATTTCCCAAAATATTATTTAGGTTTCTAATACATTTTAGTGGACTATCCAGTTCTGGTCTTATTCTTATTTCATTATCTAATTGACAATAAAATAAATCTTTGTCATTGATTTGGATAATTGAAGCAAGAATTAATCTCTGCTCCAAAGCTTTTAAATTATCAATTTGCATAATAGGATTTATAATATTATTCTCAATAATAGAAAAAAATTCCCTTTTTGTTTCTTCATCAGTCAACAGCTCACAGCTATTGATATTATCTACATAGCGCATTATTGTTTTATATATAGTCTGTTTCATTTCAGTCTGTTGGTCTGATTCATCAAATTCAATGCCATTATTATCACTAATCAAATAGTTTGGGTTAACAACATCTACTAGATTAAAATTTGCTCCGTGTGCAATCAGAAAATCAGCCAAAGTTTTATTCTTTTTGAGTAAGGCATCCCATAAGATTTTGTCAATGTTAAAATCTTTGTTATTACTGATACTAATAAATAACAATTCAGCCAATTCTATATAATTATGCCTACATGCTAGAGATAAAAGAATAGAATTAGTTATCTGCTTTCCATCTCTAAATAACAGCTTAACCATTTCAAGTAAATCACTTTCATTTGTTTTTTGAGAATCAAATTCATTAAATTTCATAATTAAATCTCGTTCAGATATTTCTTCATAGTTGGTCATTTCTCTTGTTTTGCTAATACTACTTTGTGCCATTTTCTAAAATCCCTCCCAAAATTATATACAATATTACAATATTTCTTAAACACTATTATACTATATAATTTAAAATATTTATAGATATAACTAAAAATAAATTCTTTAGTCATGTCACCTTAAATATTCTATTATACCTCGTCCGGCTATGGCTCCTTGACCTACAGATACTGATATTTGCTTAAAGCCCCCAGTACAGTCGCCCGCTGCAAATATACCCTCAAAGTTCGTTCTTTGCTTGCTATCAATAATGATTGAGTCCTCATTTGTGAAAATACCCAGTTTTCTGGCGAAATCAGCGCTTGAAGCACTACCATATGCCATAAAAACACCATTTAAAGTTTCATAAGTACCATCTAAAAATCTGACTCCGCTTAAAAATTCATCTCCATCAAAATTTGCTATAGCATGTGTATTAATTTTAAAATCTTTAATTATTTCATTATATTTATCTGATATCTTAAGATCATTTCCGTTAGTAAGTATTGTAATATCTTGTGAAAATGTTTTTAATTCCAGTGCTTCATGAATTGCATAGTCTTTGTAACCAATGACACCGATTTTCTTGTTGTTATAGAAAAAGCCATCACAGGTAGAACAGTAAGACACTCCTTTGCCTTCGTAATCCTTAATGTTAGGTATCTTTACTTTTAATTGTGGTTGACCTGTTGCTAACAAGACTGATTTGCTAGTATATTCGGAATCAGGAGTTTTTACTTCAAAATGATTATTTTTTTTAATCGAGATTACTTCACTGTTCTTAATTCTAACGCCAAGTCTCAAAGCCTGTTGTGCACCCCTATTTAGCAGATCCTTTCCACTAATCGGTTCAATAAAACCATAGTAATTCTCAATTTTATCAGTTTTAACTAAATCGCTGTCGTTTTTTGCTAAAATCAAAGTATTAAGCTTTGCTCTTGATGTGTATAATGATGCAGAGATACCTGCAGGTCCTTTACCAATAATGATTACGTCATACAACATGAAAATCCATCTCCTTTTTCAAATTTCATTATGAGATTATATCCTAAATTTTATAATAATAGTAATATTTAATATTTATTTTAAATAAAAATAGCTACAAATAAAAAAATGAAAGTTTAGAGGAAAATTATTTTATGAGTAATATTTTTAATAAAAAATTATCTGAAATTTTAGATAAAATGGATGATAAGGTTATAAAAACCAAATTATTACAGGCGTTAGACACGGTAAAGAAAAGTAATGTTGATGAGCTCACAAAAAAGATAAACAAGATTGATAAAGATGAACTATTAAGTAAAATATCAGAAATAGAGAATTCCAAAGATGGTGAATTAAAAATTGATAAGGAAGAACTGAGTCGAAAACTTACCAGTTCAGATTTTGATAAATTAGCTCAAGCGCTTGGAGAAAATGGAGGCGAGATCATAACTAGATTGAAAAATTTTCTTCAAAAGTAACATTAAGTTCTACTTACTTTGTTAAATTAGGAGGATGATATTATAGATGAATCATAAAAAAAATATGCAATTTAATAAAGATTACAAAAAGAATTATACTAAATCAGGATTTTATAATAATAATTTTGAAGTATGTAAATCAAAAAGTAACATCCCGCTTCCAAATGAAATAGAATCTACCACTGATATATTTTATGCAGGAAAAGAAGCAAACCAGACATCAAGACCACTTAACCTATTTGGATTAGAGAACTTATTTGGATTAGAGAAACTATTTGGAGGAGAGAAGTTATTTGGATTAGAAAAACTATTTGGCGAAAGTTTTTCAATAGAAGAGATAATATTATTAATATTAATTGTTATATTGTTATTTGAGAGCGACACTATGGATATTGTTTTACTAGGCATTTTGGCAGTATTGTTTTTTACAAAATAAAAAGGACAGTCTAAAAAAGCTGTCCTTTTTATTTTGATCTTTTTATTAATACCTAATAAAAAATTAAAAAACGTACAAAATATAATAATGTTTTTTTATTAGGAGATTTAAATTATGAAGAAAAGATTCATAGCAATAACTTGTTTAATTTTAGCTATAGCTTTTATATTTATTATAATAAATATAAAAGCTTATGATATAACAACAAATCTGTTTAATTTTAGCAAATCTGTACTTTCGTACTATGGTTCTAGGGGTCAGAACGTTATTGATATTCAAGATAAGCTGCATAAATGGGGCTACTATAACGGTATAGTCGATGGTAACTACGGGTATAAGACATTTAAAGCGATCAGACTGTTTCAATGGCAAAATGGTTTAAAAGTCGATGGGGTTGCTGGAAGTGAGACTTTTTCTGCTCTTGGGTTATCCTCATCTTCGCCTTTATATACAGCAAGAAGTAGCTCAATATATGAAAGGAATATGAATTTGCTTGCTCATCTAGTTCATGGCGAAGCAAGGGGCGAGCCATTTATTGGACAAGTTGCAATAGCCGCTGTCGTTATGAATAGGATTAGTAACAGCAGGTTCCCGAAAACAATCGCAGGGGTCATATACCAACCTGGAGCTTTTGAAGCGGTGTCAGACGGACAAATTGATCTAGAACCTGATAGCACGTCATTAAGAGCAGCTAGGGATGCTTATAATGGGTGGGATCCAACATACGGTAGTATATATTATTTCAATCCAGATATTGCAACAAATAGATGGATATGGTCAAGATCCATTGTAACTGTTATCGGCAAACATTATTTTTTAAGATAGCCAACTTCTAAGTACTTTTGCAAAATATAATTATTTTTGATATACTTTCATCAAGTAAATTAAATAGAAGGGTGCTTTGTTTTAATGGGTAATTTAAAGTACTGTGGTATAGATATCGGATCAACAACGGTTAAATTCGTGTTAATGGATAAAAATTCTAATATTTTATTTCATAAATATAAACGTCACTATTCTGATATAAGAAATACTGTAGTAGATATTCTAAGCGAATGTAAAGTTATATTCAAGGATTCTCCAATATGCTTCTCGGTCACAGGCTCAGGTGGGATATCTATTTCAAAAGAATTAAACCTTCAGTATATACAAGAGGTAATCGCATGTTCTCTTGCTATCAGTAAGAGAATTCCTGAAACTGAAGTTGCAATTGAATTAGGGGGAGAAGATGCTAAAATACTCTACTTTGGAAACAGTATCGACCTAAAAATGAATGGTATTTGTGCGGGTGGCACTGGAGCTTTTATTGATCAAATGGCAACACTACTTAAAACTGATGCAAGAGGGCTAAACCTCCTTGCAAAGAACTCTTCAACAATACACCCAATCGCAGCCCGTTGTGGTGTCTTTGCAAAAACAGATATTCAGGCTTTAATAAATGAAGGTGCAACAAGAGAGAATATTGCAGCATCGATTTTTCAATCTGTCGTAAACCAGATATTAGGTGGTCTTTCTTGTGGTAAGCCTATAAAAGGTAAAGTCGCTTTTTTAGGAGGACCACTAAGCTTTTTATCAGAACTTAGAAATAGATTTATTAAATCACTTGATCTATCTCTAGAGAATGTTATTATTCCCAGTGCTTCTGAGCTGTTTGTAGCAATAGGGGCTGCAGTATCTTCAGTCGGGCTTTCCCCAGTATCGCTAGATTTAATATTAAAAAATATTTCAAAAATACAAAATAATAAAGATGATCCTAAAGTATACCTTGCACCCTTGTTCAAGGATCAAAATGAATATGATAAGTTCATCTTAAGGCATAATGAGCATAGAACTCCAAGAGTGAACCTAAAAGACTATTCTGGCAACTGCTTTTTAGGTATAGATGCTGGATCGACAACAACTAAGGCAATTCTCATTGATTCTAATAATAACATTCTTTATTCAATATATAAAGTGAACGAGGGTACACCATTAGAGATAACTGTAAATATATTAAAAAAAGTTTATGACTCTATTAAAGATGGCACAAAAATAGTACACTCGGCAATTATTGGGTATGGAGAAAATCTTTTAAAGAAAGCATTAGGTTTTGATATAGGAGAAGTTGAAACAATAGCCCATTATAAGGCGGCCAAATATTTTCTACCAGATGTTGAGTTCATATTAGATATTGGTGGACAAGATATGAAGTGTATCAAAATAAAGAACGGGCATATTCAAAATATTATAATTAATGAAGCATGCTCATCTGGTTGTGGTTCATTCTTACAGACATTTTCAAACTCATTAAACATAGATTTGGAAGAATTTGTTGAAAAATCATTATTTGCTAAAAGTCCTATTGACTTAGGGACAAGGTGCACAGTTTTTATGAACTCTAAAGTTAAACAAGCTCAAAAAGATGGAGCAACAATCGGAGATATTTCAGCAGGGCTATCGTACTCTGTTATTAAAAATGCACTAAATAAGGTAATAAGACTAAGAAATTCTGATGAAATAGGCGAACGAGTTATCGTTCAAGGAGGAACTTTTTATAATAATGCAGTATTAAGGTGTTTTGAGCTTATATCAGGCAAAGATGTGATCAGACCAGATATATCAGGTTTAATGGGTGCCTTTGGAGCTGCCATACTAGCTAAGGAACAATACAAGGACGGGTGTCCCTCGACTTTAATATCGAAGAATGAATTATCAAATTTTTCATATTCAACTGAAAATACAAGGTGTTCAAGATGTAACAATCGATGTTTACTTACCATTATGAACTTACATGGCAAGAATAAATTAATTTTTGGTAATAAGTGTGAAAGAGGAGAATCAATCAATAAAGAATCGAATGAGGTTCCTAATCTTTATGAGTACAAATTAAAAAGACTTTTTTCATATATACCACTTTCAAATGATGAGGGAATAAGAGGGATAATAGGTATCCCAAGGGTTCTAAATATGTATGAGAATTATCCGTTTTGGTATACTTTTTTTACATACTTAAAATTTAGAGTAGAACTCTCGCCAGATTCTTCAAAAGAAATATATGAACTAGGGATTGAGACAATCCCATCAGATACAGTATGCTACCCTGTCAAACTTGCCCATGGGCATATAATTTCCCTTGTAAGAAAAGGAATTAAAACTATATTCTATCCGTGCGTACCTTATGAAGTAAAAGAGTTCGACGAAGCAAGTAACAATTATAACTGTTCAATGGTAGCATGTTATCCAGAGGTTATAAAAAATAATATAGATTTGATGAATCAAGAAGGGGTTCTATATTTAAATCCGTTTCTTTCCTTTACTAATATTAAAAAGCTAATAGAAAATCTTTATAATACACTTAATAGATTTGGAGTGTCTCAAAAAGAGGTTAGTAATGCAGTAGAATCAGCTTTTTTAGAGAGTAGCAGGTTTAAAGCTGAAATAAGACAAGAAGGTGAAAGGGTTTTAGATTACTTACGAATTACTGGAAAGTCAGGGATTGTGCTTAGTGGCAGGCCGTATCACCTTGATCCTGAAATACATCAAGGAATACCAAGCCTCATAAAATCATTGGGTTCAGCGGTTCTCACCGAAGATTCGGTAAGCCATTTAGCTAAGGTTGATAGACCAACGTTATTTATTGACCAATGGATGTACCATTCCAGGTTATATGCTGCAGCAAGCTTTGTAAGAGATATGAAAGATCTTGACCTTATTCAGTTAACCTCTTTTGGTTGTGGGCTTGACGCGATTACTTCTGAGCAGGCAAAAGAAATCTTAACAAGCAAGAATAAGATTTACACTATTATAAAGATTGATGAGATAAAAAACTTGGGTGCTATCAAAATACGAATACGATCATTAAAGGCAGTAATCAATGATAAAAATAGAAATGAAGATATATTAGAAGACCCAAAAAAGCCAAGAAAGATAATAAGATTTACAAAAGAAATGAAAAAATCGCATACAATTCTGATTCCAGAAATGGCTCCAATACATTTTAGGCTTTTGGCTTCAGTTTTAAAGAACTCTAATTATAATGTTGAGCTATTGCAAAATACAGATAGAGAAGTTTTGGATGAGGGTTTAAAGTATGTTAATAATGATCTTTGCTTACCAGCTATAATTATAGTTGGTCAAATATTAACTGCACTAAAATCAAAAAAATATGATTTACATAATACCTCAATTATGTTTTATCAATCTGGCGGGGGGTGCAGATTTACAAATTATACTGGAACTGTAAGAAAAGCTTTATTTGATGCAGGTTATGACGAAGTTCCTGTCTTCCCAATCAGTTTTTCAGGTTTAGAAAAGAACCCCGGATTTAAGATAACCATTAAACTTGTGATTAGGTGTATCATGGCTTTCCTATATGGGGATCTATTAATGCGTTTATCACTTGCTGTTCGTCCATATGAAAAAATAAAAGGATCTACGAATGAACTCTTGGATAAGTGGATAAAGAAATGCTGTAATGATTTAGAAAGTAAAGAAAGTTTTAGATATTTTAAACTGAATATAAAACAAATAATCCTTGATTTTGAGGCTCTTGAGTACATAAAGATCAAAAAACCTGTAGTTGGAGTTACTGGAGAGATTTATTTGAAATATAATACTGCCGCAAACAATAGAATAATTGAGTTTTTAGAAAATGAAGGTGTTGAAGTTGTGGTGCCAGAGTTCATTTACTTTTTCCTCTATTGTGCCTATTCTAGCATACAAGATTTCAAGCAACTTCGTGGAGCAAAGAAGGATCTTATTTTAGGAAATACTATTATTAAAGTCATAGAGTATTTTATGAAACCAATTATGCTAGAGTTAAACAGAAGTTCAAGATTTCGCAATATCCATAAGATATCCGATTTGGCTGGCTATATATCTGATATCTTATCTACATGCAATTCTTATGGAGAGGGATGGTGTCTAACAGCTGAGGTTGTTGAATTTCTAGAAGAGGGTATAAATAATATAATCTGCATGCAGCCATTTTCTTGCATGCCAAATCATATAACTGGAAGAGGTATGTTTAATAAGATAAAAGAAAAATATCCAAACGTAAATATAACTGCAATTGACTATGATCCAGGCGCAAGCGAGGTAAATCAATTAAATAGATTGAAACTTTTCTTGTCTGTGACATTTAATAATTTTAACTCAAATAAGGAATCTGAATCAGGGAAAATATACATTAACTGATAGGAACAGCTAAAGGACAAAAATTTTCAAACCGTGAACCTGTAGCGCATTATTAGGTCACGAAGTTGCCTAATATAAACAGGAGGCATAAAGCTTCCGGCTACGAGGGCATGATTAAAGAGATCGGCAATCTATGTAGCATCTTTTTTGTCAGTTTTCTTACCACGAATAACGGTGTACTGCTTTTTTTAGTGTTAAAGAAGATCATAAAGAATTTAATTGCATACGAGATTAAAATATTATATCATAAAGCATGAAAAAATATTAATGATAATTAAAAAAACATATACTTGCTGAGGTAATAATTTTTTTAATGAGGCAAGTATTAACATGTACTGACGGTTACAAAAATGTTATTTTGTAACCGTCAGTACAGTATATAATCTATTTAGAGGTTTAAATTTATGCGAGGCGTGGCTCAGCTTGGTAGAGCGCTGCGTTCGGGACGCAGAAGTCGCATGTTCAAATCATGTCGCCTCGACTAATTCATTCTTGGAGGAGATCATATTGTTATGAATATTCTTATAAAAAACGTTGATATTATCACAAATGACCCGATTTTAAGAACTATCATAAACTGTAATATTGGAATTCGAGATGGTATCATTGAGTTTCTTAGTTGCATGGATAATAATTTTACAGATTTTAAAGTAGATAAAGTTATTGAAGGTAAAAATAAGATTGCAATGCCAGGTCTTATTAATACACATACCCATAGTGCGATGACCCTCTTGAGAAATTTTGCAGGAGACAAATGTCTAGAAGACTGGCTTTTCAATTATATCTTTAAAGCTGAAGCAAGGCTTACACCTGATGATGTGTATTGGGGAACATTACTTGGTATCGCGGAAATGATTAAAAGTGGAACAACCAGTTTTGTAGACATGTATTTGTTTATGGATATTGTAGCGCAAGCAGCATCGGAAACTGGAATAAGAGCAGTAATGACAAATAGTCCAGTAAGATTAAGCACATATAAAGAAGAATTTCAAGGAACAATTGATTATTATAATAGATGGAATAACTCTTCAAACGGCAGAATAAAGGTATTTATCGAAGTTCACTCAGTATACTTGTTTAATGAAATATTGCTTCAGAAAGCCGCTCTTCTTGCAAAAGAGCTAAATACCGGTATAGTCATTCATATATTAGAAACAGCAAATGAAAAAGAACGAAGCTTGGAGATGTATGGTATGAATTCTGCTGAGGTATGTGAAAAAACTGGAATATTTGATGTCCCTGTTATTGCTGCTCATTGTGTTCATCTTACTGATAATGATATTGAGATTTTTAAACGTAAGAATGTTAATGTTTCGCATAACCCAACAAGCAATTTGAAGCTCGGCAGTGGAATCGCAAATATACCTAAAATGATAGAAAAAGGAATAAACGTTTGCCTTGGCACGGATGGTGCAGCAAGTAATAATAACCTAAACATGTTTGAAGAAATGAACCTTGCTGCTCTGATACATAAAGGAGTAAATATGGATCCCTTGTTAATAAATACTGATACATCAATTAGACTAGCAACAGTGAATGGAGCATGTGCACTAGGATTTAAAAATAATTTAGGAATAATAAAGGAAGGTGCAAAAGCAGATATCATACTTATTGATACAAAAGCACCCCATATGAATCCGATAACTGACTTGCAATCAGCCATCGTTTATTCAACTCAGGCTTCAGATGTTGATACCGTTATTGTAGATGGAGATATCTTAATGGAAAATAGAGAACTTAAGACAATTGACCTTGAAAAAGTAATTTTTAATGCAAATAAGATCTCAAATAGAATTTTAAAGGGAATATAGTATCTTATATACTTTTCCCTGCCAAATAGCCGGTCGAGAAGGCAATGGTTAGATTGTATCCACCAGTGTAGGCATCTACATCAATTATTTCTCCTGCGAAATATAGATTCTTTATTATTTTTGATTCCATTGTAGATGGGCTTATTTCGCTGACGGATATGCCTCCAGAAGTAACAATAGCTTCATCAATTGGCCTTGAACCAATGATATTTAGTTCAAATTGCTTAAATAGATTAAGGATTATTTTTCTTTCATCTTTAGTTATTTGGTTTACCGGTTTTTCAGGGGAGATGCCTGATAATCTAATCATTATAGGAATCATTTTTTTTGGCAATAAATCATCTAATGAGTTTTTAAACTGTTTTCTTGAATATTTAGTAAAATCTCTTTGAAATCGTTCGTCAAGCTTTTGCACATTAAGCGCTGGTTTTAAATCAATAAAAAGTTTTATCCCGGTATATCCATAGTCTAAAATATGTCTACTAGCACTTAGAATAACAGGACCGGATACCCCAAAATGAGTAAATATCATTTCACCAAAATCTGTATACAATACCTTTGAGTTTTTATGAACTAAAGTAATCTCAATATTTTTAAGAGATACCCCTTGAAGCTCTGAAATCCATTTTTCTTTTGTGATAAGGGGTATTAAGGATGGTTTTAATTCATTAATTGTATGTCCCAGTGACTTGGCAATTTTATATCCATCACCGGTTGAGCCTGTTAATGGATAAGATGCACCTCCAGTTGCTAGCACCACATTATCACAAACAATCTCTTTTCCACTTTTGAGTATTACACTAGATATAGTATTATTTTCTACCAAAATTTTTTCAGCATTCGAATTTAGTAGAACCTTAGCATTGCTTTCCTCTAAATATCGTAATAATACGTCTACAACATCTTTTGCATCATCAGATACCGGGAAAACCCGTCCTCCTCTTTCAACCTTTGTTTCTAAGCCATGGGCATTAAAGAAATTTATTAGGTCAGTGTTTGAAAAAGTATGAAAAGCAGAATAAAGAAAATTACCATTTCCAGGAGTGTTTTCTATCAGACCTTCAACATCAGTATCATTAGTTATGTTGCATCTGCCTTTACCTGAAATTAAAATTTTTTCCCCGATTTTATTATTTTTTTCAAGTAAATATACTTTGTTACCTTTTTGCGATGCTACACATGCTGCCATAATACCTGCAGGTCCAGCGCCTATTACAACTACCTTCTTTGACATTACTTCCTCCATATGTACTACTTAATACCTAGGTTTCGTATATCGAGATTTTCATTTTATTCTCTGTCTTAGATAATCCAAACATAATTTTTTTATCTTTCAAATTTTTATTTAAAAAATCAATGATTCTATAATATTCAATATTGCTATCTACTTCAAGAGTAGATTTCGATACCAATCTGTCTTGAACCCTCATCTTAATCACACCTCATCTCTAATAATTCTAAATACAGAAAAATTAGCTGATTTGCCCTACTCCAATAATTTTTATATTCTTCTTAATATAATCATATCCTGAATATATTGTTACAACAACAGCTATAAACATGAAATATCTATCAAATGGTATATCTGTCAAAAACGATAATGGATAATTTTTAATTAATGCGACAACAATAGCAACCATTTGTGTAACAGTTTTTATTTTACCCCAGTTACTCGCTGCAATTACTATGCCTTCACCTGCAGCTACAAGCCTAAGCCCTGTTACAATAAACTCTCGACCTACTATTATCATGGCAGCCCACCCTGTTACGTCATTACGTTCAACCAAGGCTATAAGCGCAGCTGTTACCAAAAGTTTATCAGCTATTGGATCTAAGAATTTGCCAAATCGGGTTACCTGCTTCCTTTTTCTTGCTATATATCCATCAACACCATCTGTACTTGCGGCTATTATAAAGAATATTGCCGCGATATAATTGCCATTTTTCAAAATAAAGTTATTAAGCATTACCAGCTGAGAATGAACTATGTGTAAATAGCTTGACTCCAATACCCAAAGTGGGAATGGTATAATAAATAACATAAAGATAGGTACCAAAAATATTCTTGATAACGTTATCTTATTTGGAAGATTCATTCTTAACAACTCCTATTAAGTCATAGTTGTCTACATAAATTAATAACCGAGACTCATTATAACATAGTTGTAGACAAAGTCAATTTAGCTGTAATTAAAAAAATAAAAACCTAAATTCAAAAATTATTATGCATAAAATTATTATCAAAAGATAATAATTTTATTTGCAAACTATCAATTGATAGCATATAATATTATTATGGAGGTGAAAATGTGAGTTTGAAAATAATTTCACCTGAAAGCGATTTAATAATATTTTTAAAAGTGCTTAAGGAAGTGTTGATTAATCCGAATTTTGATATTTTGAGGGATTTGGATATACTTCCTAAAAAGAAAAATGAATTACCAACTGATCCATATACAACTTTTAATACTATGCTGGCACTTGATTTTGATAGGCATGATGTTAAAAATCAACTTTTATCACTAGATATTTCAGAGTACATGGAAACTTTTATTGATAATAAAGATAATGGCTTACCTACCTTCTTTGCATTTGGTAAAACAATAAAAAATCGAGAGGTATATATAAAAGCAAAGATAAGGGATAGAAAAAACTGCAAAGTTTTTTGTGTTTCGTTCCATTTTGCAAGGTATCTATTGACTACACAAAGACCATATACCTAAATTGGTGAGAGAGGAGTGATGAATATGAATAATGATTATCTAATCAGCATGATTACCATGGATTGCCCTTTTTGTAACAAAGCTCATTCATTAGAGCAAAGGAGAAGATTGTCTCAAGCCATTGTAAAAGATGAAACAGTAGATTATGAAGAAATTTATTTTTTATGTCCATTAAGTGATGAAGAAGAGAATGAATTTGTTCCAGCTAGTTTGATGGATGAAAATTTGCTCCGAGCAAGGAATTTCTATCGTCAAAAGAATGGATTATTAACTTCTAACGAAATTGCAGGTATTCGTGATTATTATCAATTAACCCAAAGTGATTTATCTGCAATACTTGGTTGGGGAGATGTCACAGTTACAAGGTATGAGAGCAAAACGATACAAGATGAAACTTATGATAATCTAATGAGAATGGTTCGTGTAAATCCTATGTTTGCTTTGGAGTGTATTGATAAGCATAAGAATAGATTTATTCAAGAAAAGTATTCTAGAATTCGCAAAAATATTACAAATAGGGTTGAAGAGGTTGGAAATCTCTATTTAAAGAGGCAAGAGATTAGTAGCCAATATGTTAATTTTGAAGAAGAGAGTGATCTTAATGGATACAAGATTTTAAACATTGACAAGGTTGCAAATGTTATGGGCTATTTTTCACAATTTGTTGATAACCTCTATAAAGTCAAACTCATGAATCTTTTGTGGTATGCTGATTCTATCTTCTTTGGAAGACATGGTAAATCAATGACAGGATTAATATATAAACATATGCTGTTTGGAGCTTTGCCAATTGCATACGATGAAATAATTGCATTACCAACAATAAAAGTAGTTGAAGAATTAATCTATGATGATATAAGCTATAGGATCCAATCAAATAAAGAAGTTAATATTTCAGATTTTTCTTTGGATGAGTTAAGTGTTCTTGAAGTAGTTGCTACAAAATTTAAGGATTATAAATCCAAGGAGATTATTGATTATATGCATAAGGAAAGAGCATATAAAGACACAATACCAAATCAAATAATTCCATATAGCTTGGTAAAGCAATTAAATGAATTAAAATAATAATCTTGTCCTCTGCCTAAAAATAAAAAGCTATATACCTAATTACAATTAAGTATATAATAGTAACGGTTGTTGTACTATAAAAAATAGGAGGAATCGAAGGTTATGGTAGATTTTATAATATTTTTATTTGATTTTATTATTCATTTAGATAAGCATTTACAAGCAATTCTACAAAACTATGGGGCGTTTACATACCTGATTCTGTTTGCAATCGTTTTTTGTGAGACTGGGCTTGTTGTTATGCCAATTCTACCAGGGGATTCTTTGATTTTTGTTGCTGGAACGTTCGCTGCCATAGCTAGCTTACAATTCCGATTTTTAGCTTTTCTACTGATATTTGCGGCATTTGCAGGGGATACAGTAAACTACCATATTGGTAAATTCATTGGACCAAAAATTTTTGGTCAGGGAAAAATCAGATTTTTAAATAAAGAATATTTAATGAAGACTCATGATTTTTATGAAAAGTATGGAGGGAAGACGATAATATTTGCTAGGTTTATCCCGATTATTCGTACATTTGCTCCCTTTGTTGCAGGTATTGGTTCAATGGAATATTCAAAATTTGTTGTTTATAATTTAGCGGGTGGTATATCATGGGTGTTACTATTTTTGTGTGGAGGCTACTTTTTTGGAAATATTCCCACTGTAAAACATAACTTTACATTAGTGATATTTGCAATAATATTTATTTCAATACTTCCAGCAGTTATAACGTTTTTGAAAGAAAAATATTTTAAAAAACAAGTAAATTTGTGATTATTTATTATTATGGAATTTAATGATATCTTATGGAGTCTGAATCGGTAAAAACTTAACATCGCAGAAAACTCAAAGAAGTTGCTATAGTAATATAAATAGTTCTATGGTAACATTGATTTTGCAATATCTTAAAAGGCTTAAAGGAGAAGTGTTTATGGCAAAACATATTTTATCTGTCTTAGTCGAAAATCAACCTGGTGTACTATCAAGAGTATCAGGGCTATTTAGTAGAAGAGGGTTTAATATTGATAGCTTAGCTGTCGGTATTACTGAAAATCCTGATGTTTCTAGAATAACTATTATAGTTGATGGAGATGATTATACTGTAGAACAGGTTTATAAGCAATTAAACAAGCTAATTGACGTTATAAAAATAAAACAATTAAAAAAAACAGAATCAGTTGTAAGAGAGCTTGCACTAATTAAAGTAAGTACAACAGCATCTTCAAGAACAGAAATAATTCAGATTGTTGAGATCTTTAGAGCTAAGATAGTAGATGTGTCTAAAGATATATTAACTATTGAGATATCAGGATCTTCAGAAAAGGTAGCTGCCTTAGAGGACATGGTTCGACCGTTCGGAATAAAAGGAATTGTTAGGACAGGAACAATTGCAATAGAAAGAGGCAAAGATCAGATGTAATATTCTAGGGGCTAGAATTAAAAATTTATAATAAATAAGGAGTGAGTGGAAATGGCAAAAATGTATTATGACAGTGATTGTAAATTTGATTTACTTAAGGGAAAAACTGTTGCAATTATAGGTTATGGTAGCCAGGGACATGCACATGCACAGAACTTAAATGATAGTGGGATAGATGTTGTTGTTGGGTTACAGAAAGCATCACGAAGATGGGAAATGGTATCAAAAGATGGACTTCGAGTTCTTGAGACTTCTGAAGCTACTCAAATAGCAGATATTATAATGATGTTAACGCCGGATCAAACACAGGCAGACACATATGATAAAAGTATTAAGCCTTATTTGGTATCTGGAAATGTTTTAATGTTTGCTCATGGATTTAATATTCATTTCAACCAGATAATTGCACCTGAGTTTGTTGATGTTGTAATGGTTGCACCAAAGGGGCCGGGACATACTGTAAGAAGTCAGTATAAGGAAGGACGTGGAGTCCCTGCATTAATTGCTATTCATCAGGACATTTCAGGAAAAGCAAAAGATTACGCACTTGCATATGCTTCTGGTATCGGGGCTGGAAGAGCTGGCATATTGCAGACAACATTTAGGGAAGAGACTGAGACAGACCTTTTTGGTGAGCAAACAGTTTTATGTGGAGGAGTTACAGAGCTTATGAAAGCTGGTTTTGAGACCCTTGTTGGTGCTGGATACCAACCGGAGATTGCTTACTTCGAATGTGTTCATGAACTAAAATTAATTGTTGACCTGATTAATCAGGGCGGTTTTTCTTATATGAGGTATTCAATTAGTGATACTGCTGAGTATGGAGACTATATGACTGGCAAGAGGATTATCAATGAAGAATCAAGGAAAGAAATGAAAAAGGTATTAAAAGAGATTCAAGATGGTATATTTGCATCAAATTGGATAGCTGAAAACAAAGCCTCTAATAGAGCAAACTTCCTTGCTATGAGAAGAAATGAATCTGAGCATCAAGTAGAGATTGTAGGAACTGAATTAAGAAAAATGATGAGCTGGCTAAAAAAATAGATTTCTATGTGGGAAGGAATTGAAATAATATGCCTAAGAGGGTTAAAATATTTGATACTACACTAAGAGATGGAGAACAGACTCCTGGAGTTAATTTAAACATAACTGAAAAGCTAGAGATTGCAAGACAACTAGTAAAGCTTGGAGTCGATGTTATTGAAGCTGGGTTTGCAATTGCTTCTCCTGGTGACTTTGAGTCTATAAAGACAATTTCTGAGAATGTACATGATGTAATTATTGCAAGCTTAAGCAGGGCTATTGAGAAGGATATTGATAGGGCCTGGGAAGCAGTAAAAGGAGCTTATAGTCCTAGAATACATACTTTTCTTGCGACTTCAGATATCCATATGAAGTACAAACTAAAAATGACTGAAGATGAAGTTTTTGAAAGAGCTGTTGCAATGGTAAAACACGCCAAGAAGTATTGTAATGACGTAGAGTTTTCAGCAGAAGATGCGAGTAGATCCAGACTAGAGTTTTTATATAAGTTGATTGAAGCAGTAATAAAAGCTGGTGCAACTGTTGTTAATATTCCGGATACAGTTGGCTATTCCATGCCAAATGAATATGGTCTTCTGATTAAAAATGTTAGGGAGAATGTAAGCAATATTTATAAGGCTGATATCAGTGTACACTGTCATAATGACTTGGGATTAGCGGTTGCAAACAGTCTTGCCGCAATCCAAAATGGCGCAATACAAATCGAGTGTACTGTAAATGGTTTGGGCGAGAGAGCAGGAAATGCTTCCTTAGAAGAAATTATTATGGCGCTTAACACAAGACATGACTTTTACAAAGATATTTCTTCTAAGATTGATACTACAGAGATATTTAGAACCAGTAGATTGGTCACTAATTTATCAGGGATTTCTCTTCAGCCAAACAAAGCAATTGTGGGCGCTAATGCTTTTTCACATGAATCGGGAATTCACCAGCATGGTGTAATGTGTGAAAAAAGTACATATGAGATAATGACTCCAGAATCAATTGGATTATCTGAGAATAAGATGGTTCTCGGTAAGTTATCGGGGAAACATGCATTTGAAGAAAGAGTAAAAGAGATGGGATATTCTTTAGCGCCTGAAGAAATAAAGAAAGCATTTGAAATGTTTAAAAAACTGGCAGATAAGAAAAAAGTTGTTACAGATAAAGATATTGAGGCAATTGTTGAAGAAAATGTATCTGAAATAAATGAGGTTTTCTATTTAGAAAATTTCCAAATTAGTAGCGGGAATAAGATCGTTGGAACATCGACTGTAACACTAAAAAAGAATGACAAATTTTTTACTGAAGCTGCAACAGGGGATGGTCCTATTGATGCAGCTTTTTATGCTATTGAAAGAGCATCAGGTGTAAGTCTAGAGTTAATTGATTACAATATTAGAGCTGTGACAGAAGGCAAAGATGCATTAGGTGAAGTTACAGTTAAAGTACAAAAAGAGGGTAAAAATTTTGTAGGAAGAGGTGTTAGCACTGATATTATAGAGGCAAGTGTAAAGGCTTATCTAAATGCCATAAATAGAGTGGTTAACGAGTTTGGGGATGCTGTCTTTAATGTACCTATTAAGGAGTGTATATATGCCAAACATTATAATCTATGATTCTACTCTTAGAGATGGTGCACAGGCGCAGGGGGTTTCGTTTACTATTGAAGATAAAATAAAAATAGTTGAGAAGCTTGATTTATTTGGATTTAAATATATTGAGGCAGGTAATCCAGGTTCGAATCCAAAAGACTTGGAGTTTTTTGAGCGAATAAAAAAAATGCGATTAAATAACTCTAAATTAATTGCGTTTGGAAGTACTAGGAGGGTAGGATTCAAAGTCTTCGAAGATTCTAATATTTGTTCATTGTTAAAAGTAGAGACTAAGGCTGTTGCCATTTTTGGTAAGTGTTGGGATTTTCATGTTACAGATATATTAAAAACTACGTTAGATGAAAACTTAAAAATGATATTTGATACAGTAAAGTTTTTTAAAGATAATGGTAAAGAAGTAGTCTTTGATGCAGAGCACTTTTATGATGGTTATAAAAAGAACCCTGACTATGCATGCATTCCGAAGGGCGGGCGGCAGCTATCGTTGCCCTACCCAGAGATCATTCAGTTGTTTAACCAAGTCGGGTGTCGCAGCCCCCATGCGCCGGTGAGCTGATGAACTCCACGCAGAACGTCAAGGGACGCACCATCGACGACCTGCCTTACATTTTCGTCGTGGCCCGCACGGCTCCTCGGCCTTGCGAAAGCGGGGCGAACTTGGGCCACAACTTGATAGCGCTCCAGAGCATAGCTCCTTCCTTGCATGTCACCCGTCTTGAACTGAACCCGTCGGTTTCGACCATCTCCGCTTAGGTTCATGGCAGAGTCTCGTCCCATTCAAACAACGCGCCTCCTTATCTGTCCGTTTGGAGCTGAGTACCTCACCGACGAGTACGTGGGCTGGCTGAATGATTCTGTCGTAGTTCGGTACAGCGAGCAGCGATTCCACCATCACACATTGGAGTCCTGCCGGGAGTATTGGCATTCCTTTCGTGGAACTGACAACTACTTCTGGGCGATCATCGAGCGGCATCCATTGATGCGACACATCGGAACGATGACAGCCCACGTGCAGTCCCACCACCGGGTTGCTGATATCGGAATACTCGTTGGGGACCGTGGATCATGGGGCCGGGGCTATGGCCTCGAATCATGGAATGCAGTATGCAGGTATCTCTTTGACGGTCCCTCCAACATACGCAAAATCACAGCAGGGACGCTTGCCTGCAACAAGGCCATGATAAGTATAATGTCTCGATCTGGGATGGTGCCCGACGGCAGGCGTGTTCGCCAGTGCCTTGTGGAGGATACTGAGGTCGACATCGTCTACGCTGCATTGTTCCGCAATGTTCAGGAGTCCCTGAAGTAGTCAATCGGTGTGCGGGCGTACGTCAACGTCTCGGTAGTGTTGCCGTTTCTCGTCGGCGTGGCGACGGAACTCAACCGCTCTTACTGGCACTAAAAGGTGCCACGCCAGGAATACGTTCCTCCGTTATCGCTAAGATGTTCAATCGCTGTATCGCGTCCTTGATGTATTTGTACTCCCGCTATTCTATTGTGTTGGCACGAGCGAAGACCTGCAGTGTCATCCGCCTGATAGGCTCACCGAATTGTTCAAGTCCAACAAAACACGGCAATGGCATTTATGCCGGTCGCCGTTTTTGCGCTCGAAGGATAATTTTGCAGGTACCTCAATAGACTAAAATGGACCCTTCTGCAAATACCGCATCCGTGACGATCAAGGTTGGAGCGAAGCCCCGCTTGAAGGATAGGATCAAGCGCCGCCTTCCGAAAGGATTGCTGCTGTTTCTCCGCCTGTTCCGGACCAGAGACGGAGCGACGGCGATCTCGCTTTTGGTTGATCGTGACATCGATCTATCCTGTGTTGACCGCTTTAGGCTCATTTTGCGTTTCTATCGGATTTCGCTGAACGTGCATTGTGAGCACGCGGAAGCGGATTTGTTTTTAATCGCATCCGCCACCTTGAAGTTGCCTGTCACTGTCGCGGGTTGTATTGTCGAGGGTAA
>CAVYEU010000094.1:0-14884 GCA_963767415.1 uncultured Eubacteriales bacterium | reverse complement strand
GTAAGAAGTTATAAATTTCTTCTTTCCCATTTATTGTTACCTGTGTTTCATTTCGCTAATCCCATATGTACCTGGTTCTACACATGCTATAACCTGCTTTAAATCTTTTGAAAGAGATGCCCAATAGACTAAAGACGGCTCTATAGAACTTTTTTTACAATATTGTTATAGTCATTTTGGTTTTGTCACAACATCCATAATATTTCTTTTATAATTGAACATACAGTTTAATCTTTCGTTTAAATATTCTTCAAGTCTTTTGGCAAGAAAAATAATTGCCATTCATCAGTCACTTCCTGATTATTGATGAAGATTTTTTTACTATTACCAGAATTGATTTCATACCCACCTAAAGTATGTTTAATTGCTTGTCCTAAAGTTACTTTAGGAAATACTTTGTCATCATTACTAGAACCTGCAAATACTTTGTAAGTTTTTGAAATTCCAGTTCCATCATCAAAAACAATGTTTGTCGTATATTTATTTATTTCTTCTATATAACAGTTATAATCATACTCGTCATAAGTATCATTACCTATTTTTTGCCAGTTTACTTTTTGAACCTTAGCAGTAATATTTTTTAAATCAATTACTATGGGCATTCCAAACTGTATGGATTTTAACTCATCAAGATTTAATACAACTTCTCCATTAAAGTCTTCACATTCAAAACTTCCGGGCTTAATTGATGCAATTAGAATTTTTCCTTTTAAGACTTTTAAAACTTTATTTCCAAGTCTAACATTAAATTCTGGGACAAATTTATAAATTGGCATTTTCCCACTATTCCTATATTTAACAGTAAAATTCAGTATTGCTGCATTTTGTTCATCCTTACATGTTGCTGTATTCCACTTTGTAATTTTACTCTTAGTTAAACTTTCTACCTTTCTTAATGCAAAAGAATTTTTGTATTCATTTCTAAATGCATATTTTACGTTAGTCTGAACATCAAAAAATCCAAAATCAGCCTTCCCTCTAATAAATGATTCATTTAAATTTGATTTATCGAAAACAGTGTTTATTTTACTAGTCAAAACTTTTTCATCACATACCTGATCTTCGAAACGCAGATCTTTATTTGGAATTATATTGTATGAATCAACGTCCAAAGAAATAATTGGATAAATTGGAATCATAGGATCGTTATCAAGACCTACGATATTTTTATCCAGAGTAGTATTGCTAACTTTATTAAAATCACAGTTAAAGTCATTTTCGGAGTTACTTTTATATGGGTTTGTTATATAGTAAGTTTTATTTTGATCTCCATCCCATTTTGAAAGACCGCCATTTTCATTGTACATATATCCATCTATTTCATATTCATCAGGTATTTGATCATAATCTGAGTCGTATTTTTTAGAATTGCACATACGTAATTGACTTTTTGAAACTACTTTTTTGGGTTGGGTTTGACTTTCCCATAGCAATTTGATTTTTGCATTTTTGCCTATACCATGAAAATACTCTAATCTAAACTCATATTCTTTATAAGCCTTAAATAAGTATTTTTTACTTACAAATTCTCCTTCTGAAAAGCTCTTTTTTGAGGTATTGTTAAAAAGCTCAATTTCTGATCCATCACTTTCGAGAAGCACAAACTTAACAGCATAATCAGTATCTATAAAAAATCTGTAATACTCTGAGTACTTTGGAATTATTTTTCCTTTCCAAACAATAGAAAAATTGTCATCTCCAATACAATATAGGGGAGATGAATCACCCCAATACGCGTCAATATTATCATCATTTCTAATCATTTTAATTGAATTAAACCTAATACCATTATAATATCTGCCTTCAACACCAGATACTTCTTGAGATATTGTTTCATCAGGTGAGTATAGACAATTAATCGGAATTGTTACTTTTGATTGGGTCGTACTAGACCAAAGAAGTTTAATAGTGGAATATTTACTATGGTTATAGTATTCAACTTTTATGTTATACTTTTCACCTGCTATAAATGTATATGAAAGTTTTTTACTGTCTTGCGAATAATCGTGTTCTTTCCAATTATCAATAATACAGACATTATTAATCCACAACTTAGCTCCCCCAGATGAATTCAAATAAAATGTATAAGCTTCTGAGTAAGTCGGACTAAGTCTGCCATTCCAGCGTACGGAATAACTTTTTGATCCTATTTCAGAAACAGGAGGATCATCTCCCCATGTAAAATCAATTTTTTCATTTATTTTAGTTGAAACTAAGTTTATAAGATCTTCATCGTTAAAGTATTCACCCTCTAAACCTTTCTGATTCTGATAATAATTTACTGGATACATTTGAGAATATGAATGCGTAGGTAAAATACATATTACTTGAAAAATAAACGATGCCAAAATAAAGATAGTTAACATTTTACATTGTTGTTTTTTCGTTTTCATGATATTATACCCTCCAAAAATAAATAAGCATATTATAAATGGTCAAGTACTGAAAACAGTATTTCAATAAAAATCAGTATTATTACTATCCATTCTAGTACAGAGCCCCTCAAAGCATGACTTATTGATGAAAAGCCTTCCATTATAGCATTTAGAATATGCGTTTTCTTTTCAATTATTTCGAATCTATCATTTAATTCAAAAAAATTAGCTAAATTAGTATAGAAAGATTCAGCATCACTGTTTGTCCATGTAATATCTGGTTTATCGAGTATCATTATGTATGTGATTGTATCATATTCATAACGGACTATTTTAGCTAGAGTCTTTGCAATCTTTTTATTTTGGATAAGCATTTTTCCTTTTTCAAATCTATTAATTATGTTTTCAACAAGGTCTAAAAGATTTCCAAGTTTTTCTTCAATTCTTTCTAAAGCAACTGATTTAGCTATTATTGTTGAAACTAACTCAATATAAATTGCATCAAAATTTGGGACTACAGCATATTCATTGTTTAATTCAATCTCATTAGAATCTCCACGTTTTAGCTCATAATCTTCAGTATATTTATTTAGATTGTTTATATCTATATTCGATTCATATTTAGATAAAAAACTAAAAAATTTAGTGTTTTGAGAAGATGTAGTATTAACAAATACGACGCTTCCAAATGAAAGAACGAAGATTTTCTGATCAGGTTCGACATTCCCACCAAATATTGAGCTGAGTATATCTCCGTGTAAAATCAATGGTTCTTCCCACGTATATTTTTTTGGTATATTCCAAGTTGCCGCAATTTTATTAAGATCAATCTCATATGTAACTGCATATGCCTTAAATGTCATATTCTTTATCATATATATATGTCACCTTTTAGTAGTTAATTAACAAAATTTATTTTATAATTAACTGTATTTTTACATTTATTATATAATAAAATTACTATAATGTCTTGATTTTTTTGTATTCTTTTAAAGAAAGATTGCCTTTATTGTTGTAGAAAGAAAAAATGCCTTTATTATTGTGGTATTGTATTAAATTATATTATATTATAAATTATAATATTTTTGATTATAGAATATGGAGGGTAAGATAACATGAATAATAGATATGAACTGAATAAAAATTTAGCTCAAATGTTAAAAGGCGGAGTTATAATGGATGTCACTACGCCAAAAGAAGCCGAAATTGCTCAAGAATCTGGGGCTGTGGCTGTCATGGCTCTAGAAAGAGTGCCTGCTGATATTAGAAAGCAAGGTGGAGTTGCAAGAATGTCGGATCCTAAAATGATTAAGGAGATAAAAAGAGTAGTTACAATTCCGATTATGGCAAAGGTTAGAATTGGTCACATGGTTGAAGCTCAGATATTAGAGGCACTCGGGATAGATTATATTGACGAGAGTGAAGTCTTAACACCAGCTGATGAAATGTATCATGTTAATAAACATGAATTTAAAATTCCATTTGTTTGTGGTGCGAAAAACCTTGGGGAGGCTTTAAGAAGGATAGGGGAGGGTGCTTCGATGATTCGGACAAAAGGTGAGGCTGGTACAGGAAATGTAGTTGAAGCAGTGAGACATATGAGAGCGATAATGTCAGAAATTAGGAAATTGTTTAACCTACCAAAAGAAGAGCTTATGACAGCTGCAAAAGAGATGGCGGCACCATATGATTTAATAGTCAATGTTGCTAAAGAAGGTAAACTTCCTGTTGTTAATTTTGCAGCTGGTGGAATATCAAACCCTGCTGATGCTGCACTTATGATGCAACTAGGTAGTGAAGGCATCTTTGTTGGTTCAGGGATATTTAAATCATCAAATCCGATGCAAATGGCTAAAGCAATAGTAAAAGCTACCACTTTCTATAACAATCCGGAAATAATTGCTGAAGCTTCTGAAAACTTGGGGAGTGCAATGGAAGGATTAGAAATATCTAAGATAAGCACAGAAAATTTACTATCCTCTAGGGGGTGGTAGTAAATGTTAAAGATTGGAGTTCTCGCCTTGCAAGGTTCAGTTGAAGAACATTTGAATGTCTTGGCTCGAATTGAAAATGTAATTCCTTGCAAGGTAAAAAGCATAGCTGATCTTGAATCAGTTTCAGCATTAATTATTCCAGGTGGTGAGAGTACTGTAATTGGCAAGTTATTAAAGAATTTTGGACTATTTGAGCCTATTATCGAAAGAGTAAACTGTGGTATGCCTATATGGGGAACATGTGCAGGTATGGTATTGCTTGCCCAAAATATTGTAAATGAAGATTATAGGTATTTAGGTTTATTGAATATATCAGTTCGTAGAAATGCATACGGAAGTCAGCTAGATAGTTTTTCAACAAAACTTCGTATTCCTTTGGTATCTTTAGAGGAAATACCTCTGATTTTTATTCGAGCTCCTTGGGTAGAAAAGATTGAAAAAGATGTCGAGATTTTGGCTACAATAGATGAACATATTGTAGCAGTTAAACAAAACAACATTTTAGCAACCTCATTTCATCCGGAATTGACAGATGATATTTCTTTTCATAAATTCTTTGTTAGCATGGTAGATTAATCATGACCACCCGTTTTATAGGTGGTCATGATTAAATGCTATCGTGGAGAACTTCATGGTTCTTTTATTTGGCTTTATCAGAACAAAAAAGGGCAAAAGAAACAAAAAAACAAAAAGAAGAGATAAAGAATTTAATGGATGAGCTATTTTAACATATGGGCTAATACTAAATTATACCTCTATATTGCCAATAATTACTATTTTATCCGACTATAAACAAAATCGTTTGTACTATTAAGTTGATTTTTAAATTCCACAAGTTGCTCTGTATTTTGTTGAACTTGATCTTTTAACTCTATAACCTGTTCTTTTAATTCGCTAGTTTGTTCTGTATTATTAATAATTTGCAGAGTATGTTGTTGAACTTGAATTCTTAATTCTGTTATTTGCTCGGTATTTTTCGCAATTTGTTCTGTATGTTGTTTCTGCCCGTCAAATAAAGCATCAAGTTTGTTTCCATGTTCAAACTCTATTTTAGTTACTTGATTTTTTAAATATTTAACATCATACTCTATTCCAGTAACCTTATCCTCTATTCCGGTAACCTTATTCTCTATTCCAGTAACCTTAATATATAATTTCTCCAATAATTCAAATGATTTATCATCCATTTTTCATATCCTCCACAAGTGTTTATAATAAATATTATAATAACATATTATAGCTAAAAGCTAAAGCAAATAAATAACAACAACACGACTAATTTGTGTTGTTGTTTTATTATATGTTTTAATACTGTTTTAAATTGTTTTATATGTTTTCGTTAACCTAGAAGGTGTTATTTTACTAAATTTGAATCTTTTTATGGAATTCCTTAAGCAACAATTCAGATGATTATATTAAGTATAATTTACATTTATTTCTAATAATGATATAATAAAAGAGAGGAGATGAAACTAAAAAGAGAGGTGATGAAACTAAAAAAAGAAGATAAAACTAAAAAGAGGTGATAAAAATGGGTAATTTAATTAATTTAGATCTCTTAAATTACTATAGCGCCTACCTTTCACCAGCTAGAACGACAGGAAACAATGCTATGGCAAGCTTGATTTGCAACTTCCATCATGCCAGCAGGGCATTCAGTCAAACAGCTACAAAGTCAGTAAAAAAAGAAGTACCAAATTATTTATCTTCTATTAAGTCTTTAGGTAATGATTATCTGATGTCTTCAGAAGATACTTCAAAGAAATCATCAGATAATACTTCAAAAGAAGCAGCAAATCCATCAAAAAAAGCTCGAGGGCATTCAAATTTTGACCATAAAAAATTTAAATCTAGGGATCAGACACTTGCTACAGCAACTGCAACAAGAAGTAAATCAATTACTTCTTATTCTTTGGAAGTATCAAATCTAGCGACAAAGCAAGTAAGTGGAGAGATTGATATTAATTCTCAGGAAAAATCATTTACTACTGGTGTAAATACCTTTGAAATCACTACCGCTTCCGGGACTGAAAAAAGCGTATCATTTACTGTTTATGCGGATGATACAAACCAAACCACCTTAGGAAGCATAGCGGACGCCATTAATTCATCGGATAGTGGAGTTTTTGCAGATGTTATTTCTGATTCGGAAACTGGAATGAGCTATTTAAGTGTTAGCTCAAACAAGACAGGTAAAGATAATGATTTTTCAATAATTGATATTAATGGAAATTCTGCTGCAATTACAGGAATAGATAAGGCTACTCAAGAAGCTCAAGATGCAAAATATATTGTTAATGGCACGGAATATACCTCTTCAGAAAATACTATTTCCATTGATAACAACTCTATTTATGTACAAAATCTATATAAAGGTCTAGTTATAGACTCTTCTATCTAAACACACTTAAGAACAATTAAAAAATAAATCAAGTATAAAGATTTCTAAGTAGCTATTTGAATGAAAGAAGAACAGTGACTAAAATGTTTTATTTGAGATTCTTAGTCATTGTTCTTTTTTGTATTTTTTTATAGATTTATTTTTAAGGAAAATAAGTATTATATATGTTGCAATAAAGATTTTACATTAACCTGAGATCCTTCGCCTATGAGGCTCAGAATCTCAGTACTGATTCATTTGAAAATGTAAAATATATTATGTTCAGAGTGAATGTTAAGTACCTGGAAGTGGATATTAGTATTTTGCAAAGATAGGCTTGTTTATGAAGAAAAGATAGCGTCAATATCTTAATAACATAAATATGCAGTGGTATGTTGCCTTGATTTTATTATTTTCCTTAAAATTAGCTTTATAAAAATCAATCATTTCTTTAATAAGTTTAAACCTGTATGGATAAGTATTTAAAATATCAGAATTACTGTTATTTGCACCAATTTTTTTTACCGAGTGTAAAAAATCAGTAACTTTTTCAAAGTGCTCAAAATACTCAAATTCATGAGTATCAATATGATTAGGTATATCAAACATATTGATAATATCATTCCACTTATCTAAACCAAATATTGTTTGACCAGGTTGTATATTTTGTTTGATTCCTAAACGGTTTTTGGCCATTTTATATGATTGGTGTAATTCATTAAAATTATTTTCACCAAAACTAGAAAAACAGATCAGTCCATCTTTTTTTAGCATTTTTGTTAATTTACTAAATGTTTGAACGGGATTATTAAACCATTGAAATGTAGCATTTGAAACTATTAAATCAAACTTATTAAGATATTGATTTTCGTTAATTTCTTCAATATCAAGCAATACAAACTTGATGTTGTTTGCTTGAATTTTATTTTTGCATATCTCTATCATTCCTGGTGCTATATCTAAAGCTATAATAAATGAGTTTGGAAAAGTTTTATATAACTCATAGGTCAAATACCCTGTACCACAGCCAATATCGAGGATACTATATCTGTTAGATGTTTCGACATGGTTTTTTAATAGATCCATTAACTTATTAACCATTGTTATCTGAATTTTAGCATTATGGTCATACTGTTTTGCGTTATTACTAAAGTGCATTCTCATTAAATGTTTGTCTATCAAATAATTCACCTGCTTTTCAAAAACTCAAATATCTCATTAATACATTTACTGCTCTGTGTAAAAAATGGAATATGACCTGTATCAGGCATACTAACTAATTTAGTATGCTGTGGTAAAACATTTTGTATATAATGCGCTGATTTTATTGGACAGATTAAATCATTTTCACCATGAATTAAAAGTATATGTAAGTTTAGGCTTTTGATACTGTTTCTAAGATCAATTTGTTGTAGATAATCCAATCCGGTCATTAAATTATCAATGTCTATATGCTTCTTGTGAAGATCTTTTACTGTTAATAAAAATTTTTTGTAGTAGTCTTTTTTGATCTCGCTTTCACTAAATATCATAAGATAAAAATCAGATAAAACTTCCTGTCTATCTTGAACTAACTTACTTTTCATATTTTCTACAATGATATTACTTATTCCAAAGGTATAAAAATCGCAAGAAGTAGAATCAAAGCTACTATTATCTTCTAAGGTATCAGTGCTTTTGCGTACTTTTTTTTCATTTGTAAAACGACATGAACTTCCAATTAGTATGATACTTTCTATATCAAAGTTTAACGAATTTTCACAAGCGACTTCTAATGCAACTAACCCACCTAAAGACCAGCCTAATATTGAAAAAGAATCAAGGTTATTATTTTTGATTAAAGTTATCACTTCTTTTTTAAAATCGTTTATTGATTTTACATTTGACCAGTCTATATAAAAAACATTAAATTTGTTTTCTAAATCTTCTTTTATTGGTTCCCAAACATTAATATTCATGCCCCAGCCAGGGAGCATAATAATATTTTTTTTGATGTACATAACAAAAACCTCATTTATTCAAAATAATTTTTTCAATGAATATATTATCACGGATGTGAGACTGAAAAAAGAGAAATAAATCAAGACTCTTTATTTAAGATACCTAATTGTTTCCCGACTTGAATTAGCTTAGATACAGCATATTCTAAATCAGCCTGAGTATGTGAAGACGTCAATGTGATTCTTAATCTACTTGTACCATTTGGTACAGTGGGTGGTCTTATGGCAGGTATATATATGCCTTCATTAAGAAGTTCTTTGCTAAAAGTTAAAGCTTTTTGGGTATCACCTATTATCATTGGAATAATTGGTGTACCTGTTTCTTTAGGAACATTAAACCCAGATTGATTAAGCTTTGCTGTCACCCAATTTGCTTTTTTTAATAAACAAAAACGTAATTCATGTCCTTCTTCAATTATTTTAAGTGCCGCTAAAGAAACTGCAATTGTATGGGGAGCTAAAGCAGTAGAATACACAAAACTTTTAGCCTTATTCCTAAGCAGTTCTATTAAGGCTTTACTTCCTGCAGCAAATCCACCTTCACTTGCCATTGACTTACTAAGTGTTCCTATTTGGATATCGATTTTTCCCTCAAGACCAAAATATTCTAGAGATCCTGCTCCAGTTCTGCCTAAGATTCCTGTAGCATGAGCGTCATCAACCATTGTGAAAAGATTATATTCCTTCGCAATTTTTATGATTTGGGGTAGGGGAGCTATGTCGCCATCCATACTAAAAACACCATCAGTTATTATTAATCCAGGAACTCCCTTAAATTTAATAACTTTTTTTAAGAGATCATTTGTGTCACAATGCTTATACACTACAAGTCTACCACCAGAAAGATTACAACCATCGAATATACTTGCATGATTTAGCCTATCACAGTATATTATCCAATTTTTCTCTGCAACTGCAGATATTGTACCTGTGTTTGCCATATATCCTGTATTAAATACAATTGAAGATTCAGTCTTTTTAAAAGCTGCAAGCCTTTCTTCAAGTTCTCTATGCAGATCGAAACTTCCTGTTGTAAGTCTGGAACCACCAGATCCTACACCCCATTTTTCAATGGCTGAAACTGCAGCTGCCTTTAAAATAGGATTATCACATAATCCTAAATAATTATTGGAAGAAAATAGTAGCACTTCTTTGTTATCAATTATTGTATGTGCAGAAGAAGGGGCGCTTAAATATGATATTGTTCTAAAAAGTCCTTTATTCTTGATTTGTTTAAGCTTATTTAAAAAGTAATCATTTGCTGGCATCATTTAAAATACTTCCAACAATTTGTCAATAGAGATGAATTCCTTAAACACTTTAAATAAGTTTCCATAGTGCATTTCATCTACAGAAATATTTTCTAATTTTGGTATTGTACCTAACAAAGGGATGTTTGTAAATCTACTGATCATATTAACAGTATCTATTTCAAATTCATTATTCGTAAAACTATTTATAATAATACCTTTAATATTTATTCCAACAGTTTTAGCGAACGAAGTTGTTAAAACTGTATGATTAATAGAGCCTAATGCACTATTTGTAACCAGCAGGCAGTCTAATTTTAAGTCTTTTATTAAATGAAACATCATATATCCTTCATAATTAATTGGAACTGCTAGTCCTCCTGCACCTTCAACAATAATATAGTCATACTTTTTGTCTAATTTATTGAATTGTTCTAGTATTGTATCAACATTTATAGATTTTTGTTCCAATCTTGCAGCCAGGTGAGGGGATACAGGGGTTTTAAATATGTATGGTGTTAGATCTTCTAAATTTTCTTTTAATTTTAAATTCGAACAAACAAACCTTGTATCCCCAGGGATTGCATGCGATCCATTATCAATAGCACCGCTTAATATGGGTTTATAGTAACATACACTAAACCCATTAGACTTTAATAAATTGACTAACCCTGCGCTGACAACTGTTTTTCCTATATTTGTATTAGTTCCAGTTATAAATATACTCTTTGCCATAATTTAAATCCTTCCCTTAAATCTTATGAGATTCATTAATAATCTGTTTTATTGCTTGATCTAACTTCATTGTATCTACGGTTTTGATATCACTGTAGTTATCCAGGTACAATAAGAATTCAATATTTCCTTTTGGACCTTTAAATGGAGAAAAATTAATGCCCTTTATAAAAAGCTTATTTTCAATTGCAAAATTCACAATATTTTTTATCACGTCTTCATGCACACACTTATTTCGGATAACACCATGTTTTTGAACCTTCTCCTTACCTGCTTCGAATTGAGGCTTTATAAGACATACGATCTCACTTTTTTCTTCCAGCAAGCTTAGAACAACTGGTATAACTTTCTTTAAAGAAATAAAGGATACATCAATTGATGCAAATTCTGCCAAAACTCCGATTTGGCTTGGAGTAACATAACGGATATTCGTCTTTTCCATGCATACAACACGCTCATCATTTCTAAGTTTCCAGGCAAATTGACCATACCCAACATCTATAGCAATGACCTTTTTTGCACCATTTTGTAGCATACAGTCTGTAAAACCACCAGTTGAAGCTCCAATATCAAGACCAATTTTGTTATCTAGATTTATCCCAAATACTTTTATAGCTTTCTCAAGCTTTAATCCACCACGGCTTACATACGGATTAATATTTTCTTTGGCTTCAATGATGCTATTTATTGCAAATATAGTTCCTGGCTTATCTTCTTTTATACCATTAACATAGACAATACCTGCCATTATAGCTGCTTTAGCTTTTTCTCTGGTTTCAAATATACCGTTTTTTACAAGAAGTGTATCTAATCTTTCTTTTTCCATTTAATTAACCTTTAAATTTTAATAATAATCAAGTATAATAATATAGTTAAATATTTGATCACGCTTTTTTGATTATAGCATATTAATTTGGTCAAAAGAAAATAATTTAGCTAATTTAAAGGTGGGATTTTAAATGACTCTTAAAATACAGGATATTTTTATGGAAAAGCTTAATGACATTCAAAGTCGTGTGCCAATAAAAATTGGTTCAGATACTGTCATTAACACATCCTTTCAGGAATGCCTCAATAAACTTGTGACTAATAAAAGTGGTAATCCAAAAAATGATATTAATTCGATAATTGATCCTAAGATTTCAAGACCAATTATAAGTGAAAATGAAAGATCAAAATATATGAATCAAATTGAGAATACAATCAGTACTGTTTCAAAAAAATACAATATAGATAAAAATCTCATTAAGGCTATTATTAAGCAGGAATCCGATTTTGATATTACTTCATTATCAAATACTGGAGCACAAGGGTTAATGCAGCTTATGCCAGGAACAGCTAAGGCTTTACGTGTTACGAATCCGTGGGACATACACCAAAATATTGATGGTGGTACACGATTCTTTAAAGATCAGTTAGATACTTTTGATGGTAATATTGAGCTTGCATTAGCTGCATATAATGCTGGTCCATATAACGTAAAAAAATATGGTGGCATACCACCGTTTAATGAAACTGTTAATTATGTAAAGAAAGTCATGGATTATTACAACAATTATTCAAAATAATATACTCAAAGAAGCGATAAAAGTCGCCTCTTTGAGTATATTATTCCATGAGCCCAAAAGATTGTCCAATTTTTAATCCAGGAACTGCGTTTAAATCTAAACTTGCTTGCCTACCATATGTATATTCATAATATGCAGAGCATGCGATCATCGCTGCATTATCTGTACACAGTATTGGTCTTGGATAGTATACTTTCAATCTTTCATTCTGACCATATATCTTTAATTGTTCTCTTAATAATGAATTAGAAGCTACTCCTCCAGCTAAAGCTATAGAATCAATTTTTTGTTGTATAGAAGCGTTAATTAGATTTTTGATTAATACATCTACAACTGCTTGTTGAAAACTTGCACACACATCCTCAATAGAAATTTTCTGGCACTTTTGTTCCATGGAATTCAAATAGTTTAGGACAGATGTTTTAATTCCGCTGAAGCTAAAATCAAAACATCTAGACCCAAAAAATGTTCTGGGAAAATAGATAGCTTTACTGTTACCGTTCTTTGCTGTTTTATCAATTAATGGTCCTCCAGGATACCCTAGTCCTAAAGCTCTAGCAATTTTATCAAAGGCTTCACCAGCTGCATCATCCCGGGTTTGTCCCATTATTTCATATTCAATATATGACTTAACATGTACAATATGGCTATGACCACCAGAAGCAACAAGGCAAACAAATGGGGGAGCGAATTCAAGGTGTTCAATATAATTAGCTGCTATGTGTCCTTCTATATGATTTACTCCAACTAAAGGTTTATTTAATGCATAGGCTATAGCTTTAGCTGCAGAAAGGCCTACTAAAAGTGCTCCAACAAGACCTGGGCCATATGTAACCCCAATTAAATCAATTTCGTCAAATGTTTTGTTAGCTTCACTCAAAGCCTGGTCTATAACAGGAATGATTAATTCTACATGTTTCCTTGAAGCAATTTCAGGAACGACTCCACCATATTTTGCGTGTAGATCAACCTGTGATGAAATCACATTCGCAAGTATTTCTCTTCCATTTTTTACAACAGCCACTGATGTTTCATCACAGCTGGTCTCGATACCAAGAATAATTTTATCTGACACAAATAATCACATCCTTATTAATGCATGGTTAAAGGTTACATTACTTTAAGCAAGTATAACACTAGTAAGTATAACATATATTACTTTATTGTTGTGAAGACGTTGCAGCCAATATGTTTGATGCAGATTCTTTTATGTTTACTACTTTATACTTGTTTGTATTTATAGAAAATACTGCTGAAATGACTTCGTCAATAGTTGCTACTGGAATAATATCAATAGCTAAATCTTCGAACTTTTCTTGCCAATTATCTTTTGGGATTATTACCTTTTTTATTCCTGCATTTTCTGCTGCCTCAACTTTTAACACAATTCCACCTACAGGATTTACACGACCTTTTATGGAGATTTCACCGGTCATAGCGATATCAGATCTTACTGGTACGTTACGTGTTGCAGAATATATTGCTAGAAATATTGCTATGCCTGCAGATGGTCCATCTATTGGAATTCCACCGGGGAAATTTATATGAATATCGTAATGTCATACTCAATTTTTTGCATAATTCTTAATTACCGTTAAAGCGTTTTCAATTGAAGATTTTGCTGAGCTTGTTTTCTTAAGCCTTTGAAGTTTTGTGCCGATTTCTTCTTGCTCAATAATCCTGAAATTTTTACTTTCCCATCTTTTCCTCCAACAAAAACAGCTGATACTTCTATGTCAATAATATATCCAGAACTGTTACCCAAAACTGCAAGCCCGTTTACAATCCCAATATTTGACCCGATACTTATTTTTTTGTCGATCCTTGGACTACACCTTTCAAAATCTAGCACCCATTCAATGTCCTTTTTTGTGATAATATCCCTATCTTCAGTTATTGAAACACCACTGGCTATTTGAACTATATTTACTGCATCTCTTCCGTTCTGTGCATATTTTGCGATTAATTCACAGACCCCATTTTGAATTTCTAGGTCGCCTTTTTTTACTGCATTTGAATTGCTTTAGCGGATGGCCTTCTTTAGACTATGCACCTACCCGTCCGGCGCATAAAGCGCGTGGCCGGGGAAATTTTATGGCCGAAGGATATTGGGTTAAGTGCAAAGCCAAGAAGGAAATCGCCAATGGCGTTGAAGAGACGATGAAGAACGGGCGCAAGGCGATCAAGGGCAAATGCCCGACCTGTGGCACGGTAATGTTCAAGATTTTGGGCGGCAAAGCCGCCACCAGGACGTATGCCAGCTAATCCGCCGGCCACGAACTGATTATGGCGCAGCAACTCGCTTACGCTTGTTGCCGCGCGATCGCTCTCTTTTGCAGAACATACAACTTGTCATTCAAGTCGAAAGTCCATTCTATCTCGCAAGGTGTGCCCCAACTGTTTGCACTACACTCAGGAGTGCTAATAACTGAGCTTGATTGAGTGACCATTTCGACGCAAAAGAATGACTTGGACTCAACCGTCCGAGTCGCCCATGACAATCATAAGTAACGCAATACTCCTTCCTCCCAATCTTCTGAAAACAAATCCTGTGCGTAACCCTATTAATCACAAAAAGGTCT
>CAVYEU010000093.1:0-33433 GCA_963767415.1 uncultured Eubacteriales bacterium | reverse complement strand
AAAGTAAGATTAATTAATAAAGAAACCGGAGAAGTCAAAGAACAAGAGATCTTTATGGGAGATTTTCCACTTATGACTGACAATGGTACTTTTATTATTAATGGAGCTGAGAGGGTTATAGTTAGCCAACTTGTTAGATCTCCTGGCATTTATCATGTTATGAAGATTGATAGAACAGGTAAAAAACTATTCTCATCTACAGTTATACCAAACAGGGGCGCATGGCTTGAAGCTGAGACTGATTCAAATGATATTTTATCAATTAGAATTGATAGAACAAGAAAATTACCAATTACTGTTTTGATTAGAGCTCTTGGATTCGGTACTGATATGCAAATAATTAATCTATTAGGCGAAGATGAAAGAATATTTGCAACAATTCAAAAAGACAATTCAAAAACTGAAGAGGAAGGGCTTCTAGAGGTTTGTAAGAGATTAAGACCTGGAGAACCTCCAACTGTTGATAGTGCAAAAACTCTTATGAACAGTATGTTTTTTGACCCTCGCAGGTATGATCTTGCAAAAGTCGGAAGGTTTAAATTTAATAAAAAGCTATCTATAGCAGCAAGACTTAGAGGGTTTATTTGTGGTGAAACTATTGTAGATCCAAGAGACGGTAAAATAATTGTTGCTGAAGGCGAAAATATTTCAAGAGAAGCTTCTGAAAAAGTTACAAAATTCAGGCATAAATTCTGCATATGTTTTTGTTGAAGGTAAGAATATCAAAATTATAGGAAATAATACTGTAGATATAAGCGGGTTTGTAAATTTCGATATATCCGATTTAGGGATAAATGAAAGAGTAAGATACCCTGTGTTGATGGAAATATTACAAGATAATAAAGATAAAAATGTAATTAAAAAATTGCTTAAAGAAAAATATGATGATTTAGTACCAAAAACCATTACTGCAGATGATATCATCGCTTCTATAAATTATATTGTGAATCTAAACTATAATATTGGTTTTGTTGATGATATTGATCATTTAGGAAACAGCCGATTACGTTCTGTAGGTGAACTATTACAAAATCAATTTAGAATTGGTCTTTCAAGAATGGAAAGAGTTGTCAGAGAAAGAATGACTATTCAGGATATCGATATAGTTACCCCTCAAGCACTCATAAATATTAGACCAGTTGCTGCATCTATCAAAGAGTTTTTTGGTAGTAGCCAGTTGTCACAATTTATGGATCAAACTAATCCATTAGCTGAATTAACTCATAAAAGAAGGTTAAGTGCGTTAGGCCCTGGTGGTTTAAGTCGCGAAAGAGCTGGTTTCGAAGTTCGTGATGTTCACCACTCTCACTATGGTCGTATGTGTCCAATAGAAACTCCTGAAGGTCCAAACATTGGTCTGATTGATCTTTAAGTACTTTTGCTAGGGTGAATGAATATGGATTTATAGAAGCACCATATAGAATGATCGATAAAACAACAAATAAGGTTACAGAAAAGATTGTATTATTTAACTGCTGATGCTGAGGATGAGTATATTGTCGCTCAAGCAAATGAACCATTAAATGAAGATAAATCATTTATTGAGAAAAGAGTTACGGCACGTTTTAAAGAAAAGATACTTCAATTTGATTCCGATAAGATCGATTTCATGGACGTTTCTCCAAAACAGATTGTATCTGTTGCAACAGCAATGATACCATTTTTAGAGAATGATGATGCAAATCGTGCCCTAATGGGATCGAACATGCAACGTCAGGCTGTTCCCTTAATAAAGAGTATCTCCCCGATCATCGGTACAGGAATGGAATATAAAGCTGCTAAAGATTCTGGAGTTGTTGTTTTAGCAAGGAATTCTGGTACAGTTGAAAGAGTTACTGCAACAGATATAGTTATCAAAACAAATGATGGGAAAAAAGATCATTACAAATTATTAAAGTATGTACGATCTAATCAAGGCACATGCATAAATCAAAGACCGATTGTAAAAAAAGGAGAAACAGTAGAAAAAAGTGATGTTATTGCTGATGGGCCATCTACTGATAATGGTGAAATTGCACTTGGTAAAAATATTCTAATAGGTTTTATGACCTGGGAAGGATATAACTACGAAGATGCAATTTTGATTAGTGAGAAGCTAGTTAAAGATGATGTTTTTACATCGATCCATATTGAAGAATATGAATCTGAATCTCGTGATACAAAGTTAGGGCCTGAAGAAATAACAAGCGATATTCCAAATGTTAGTGATGACTCATTGAAGGATCTAGATGAAAGAGGAATCATTAGAATTGGTGCTGAAGTAAGATCAGGAGATATTCTAGTTGGGAAAGTTACTCCAAAAGGAGAAACTGAATTAACAGCAGAAGAAAGACTACTAAGGGCAATCTTCGGAGAAAAGGCAAGAGAAGTAAGAGATACATCACTTCGTGTACCACACGGTGAATCAGGAATAATCGTTGATGTTAAGGTATTTAGAAGAGAAAATGGCGATGATCTGTCCCCTGGTGTAAACCAATTGGTACGTGTTTATATAGCACAAAAAAGAAGAATTTCAGTTGGAGATAAGATGGCAGGAAGACATGGAAATAAGGGCGTTATTTCAAGAATACTTCCCGAAGAAGATATGCCATTTATGCCGGATGGCACACCACTAGAAATTGTATTGAATCCTCTTGGCGTTCCTTCTCGTATGAATATCGGACAGGTTTTAGAAGTACATCTAGGTTATGCTGCAAACGCTCTTGGATGGAAAATCGCAACCCCTGTATTTGATGGCGCAACTGAAGAAGATATCGTAGAAACACTGAAAAAATCGGGATTAAGTGAAGATGGAAAGATAATGCTCTATGATGGAAGAACTGGAGAATCATTTGATAGCAGAATTACTGTTGGCTATATGTATATTTTGAAGCTTGCTCACTTGGTCGATGATAAGATCCATGCTCGTTCAACTGGACCATATTCATTAGTTACACAACAGCCACTTGGAGGTAAAGCTCAATTTGGAGGACAGAGATTCGGAGAAATGGAAGTTTGGGCTCTTGAAGCATATGGTGCAGCATATACTTTACAAGAGATACTCACAGTTAAATCTGACGACGTTGTTGGTAGGGTTAAGACATATGAAGCAATTGTTAAGGGTGAAAATATACCTGAGCCTGGAATACCTGAATCGTTTAAGGTATTAATTAAAGAATTACAGAGTTTAGCACTAGACGTAAAAGTATACTCTGAGGAACAGGAAGAAATAGCTATAAAAGAGTCTGTTGAAGATGAGTTAGAAGAATTAAACATCAATATCGAAGGCAGAGAAGATGAAGGTCCACTTGGTTCATTTGATTTCTTAGATGAGGATCTTACCGACGAAGATCTTACTGATGATTTTGATCTTGACCTGGATAATAGCTTGGATGTTGATAAGGTTGTAGATGTTGATTTAAATACTGATCTAGGCACTGATTTAGGTACTGTTTTAGGCACTGATTTAGGCACCGATTTAGGCACTGATTTAGATAATGATATGAATAATGACATTGATGGGGATATCTTTTCAGATGATGGCGACTTCGATGATTCAGATTTCGAAGATAATGAATTTTAATAACAAGGAGGAATAGCCAATGTCTTTCGAACTAAATAATTTCGATTCCATAAAAATTGGTCTTGCGTCTCCTGAAAAAATTAGAGAATGGTCAAGGGGAGAAGTTAAAAAACCCGAAACTATTAACTATAGGACATTAAAACCAGAAAGGGACGGCCTTTTTTGCGAAAGAATATTTGGCCCACAAAAAGACTGGGAATGCCATTGTGGGAAATATAAGCGTATTAGATATAAAGGTATTGTTTGTGACAGGTGTGGTGTTGAAGTCACACGTGCAAAGGTTAGAAGAGAAAGAATGGGACATATTGAACTTGCTGCACCAGTTTCCCATATATGGTATTTCAAAGGAATACCTAGCCGGATGGGACTTTTGTTGGATATGTCACCAAGATCATTAGAGAAGGTACTATATTTTGCTTCATATATAGTAATCGATCCAGGTCAAACACCATTGTCAGAAAAGCAAATATTGACAGAAAAAGAATATAGAGACAGTTTAGATAAATTTGGTTCTAATTTTAAGGCCGGTATGGGCGCTGAGGCTATTAAGGAGTTCTTATCTTCTATTGATCTTAATGAGTCATCTCGTGAACTAAGAAAAGGCTTAATCGATGCAAGTGGACAAAAAAGAATAAGAATCATTAAGAGATTAGAGGTTGTTGAAGCTTTTAGGTTGTCAGGCAATAAGCCTGAGTCTATGATAATTGATGTAATACCTGTAATACCACCTGATTTAAGACCAATGGTTCAATTAGATGGTGGTAGGTTTGCAACAAGCGACTTAAATGATTTATACAGAAGGGTTATTAACCGAAATAATAGATTAAAGAGGCTATTGGATCTTGGAGCACCAGATATTATTGTAAGAAATGAAAAGAGAATGCTTCAAGAAGCAGTTGATGCATTGATAGATAATGGCAGAAGAGGTCGACCCGTAACTGGTCCTGGAAATAGACCATTAAAATCATTATCTGATATGTTGAAGGGTAAGCAAGGAAGGTTCAGACAGAACCTGTTAGGAAAACGTGTTGACTATTCAGGACGTTCAGTTATAGTTGTAGGACCTGAACTTAAGATTTATCAGTGCGGATTACCAAAAGAGATGGCATTAGAGTTATTTAAACCGTTTGTTATGAAAAAACTGGTTAACGATGGATTAGCACATAATATAAAGAGTGCAAAAAGAATGGTTGAAAGGGTTAAAAATGAAGTATGGGATGTATTAGAAGAGGTAATTAGAGAACATCCTGTACTATTAAATCGTGCTCCAACACTTCATAGATTAGGTATTCAAGCGTTCGAGCCTGTTTTAGTTGAAGGCAGAGCTTTAAAATTGCATCCATTAGTATGTACAGCTTATAACGCTGACTTTGATGGAGATCAAATGGCAGTTCATGTGCCGCTATCCGTTGAAGCGCAGGCTGAAGCAAGAATTCTTATGCTCTCTGCTCACAACCTACTAAAGCCTCAGGATGGTAAGCCTGTTACAGTACCAACACAGGATATGGTACTGGGAAGTTATTATTTAACAATTGAGAAGCCTGGCGAATTAGGAGAAGGAAGTGTGTTTTGTTCCCCAGATGAAGCAATTATGGCCTATGACAATGGATTTGCTGGGTTACATGCTTTGATTAAAGTAAGAGTTAATAAATCAATTGATGGTAAACTTGTAAGAAGCATAATCAAGACAACTGTTGGAAGAATAATCTTTAATGAAGCTATTCCACAAGATTTAGGGTTTATTGATAGAAATGATCCTGAAAAAAAATTCGATTATGAAATGTCATGCCTAGTTGACAAGAAAATGCTGGGAAAAATAATTGATAAATGCATAAAGGTACACGGAGAAACAGAAACTGCAATAATATTAGATAAAATAAAATCATTAGGATTTAAGTATTCAACAAAAGGTGCTATTACTATTAGCATATCGGACATGGTAATACCAGAGGTCAAAAAACGCTTCTTAAAAGAAGCTGAAGATAGAATCGAATTGATAATAAAACAGTTCAAAAGAGGTCTGATATCTGATGAAGAAAGATATAATTCAGTTATAAATGTTTGGACAGAAGCCTCAGAAAATATTACTGTAGCTTTGATAAACAGCTTAGATAAATTTAATCCTGTTTATATGATGTCACAATCAGGAGCGAGAGGTAATATTAACCAAATTAAGCAGTTAGCAGGTATGAGAGGATTGATGGCTGATACATCAGGTAGAACACTTGAGATTCCTATCAAAGCAAACTTCCGTGAAGGTCTTAGCGTTTTAGAGTTCTTCATCTCCACTCACGGTGCCAGGAAAGGCTTGGCAGATACAGCACTTAGAACTGCTGACTCTGGGTACTTGACAAGGCGTCTTGTTGACGTTAGTCAGGATGTAATAGTAAGAGAATTTGATTGTGGTACAAGAAAAGGCATAGAGGTATTTGATGTTAAAGATGGTAATGAAGTAATTGAGGGACTTGCTGAAAGAATATATGGTAGATACCCAACTGAAACTATTAAAGACCCTGAAACAGGTGAGATCTTAGCAGAAATTGGAAAGATGATAACTGATAAACAGGCTGATCAAATTGTAAAAGTAGGATTTAAGAAAGTAAGAATAAGATCAGTCTTAACTTGTCACTCTGAATACGGAGTTTGTGCAAGATGTTATGGTGCAAACCTTGCAACTGGTGAAGAATGTAACGTTGGAGAAGCAGTAGGAATTATTGCAGCTCAATCAATAGGTGAGCCGGGTACACAGCTTACAATGAGAACATTCCATACAGGTGGTGTTGCTGGAGATGATATCACTCTTGGTTTGCCTCGAGTTGAAGAATTATTCGAAGCAAGAAAGCCTAAGGGACTTGCGATTGTTTCAGAAATTAATGGTAAGGTTAAGATAGTAGAATCAAAGAAGAAAAGAGAAATTTTTGTAACACCAGAATCTGGTGAATCAATAAACTATTTAATACCATATGGTTCAAGAATAAAGGTCTATGATGGTGATATTGTTGAAGCAGGGGATGAATTGACTGAAGGATCAGTAAATCCTCATGATATATTAAAGATAAAAGGTGTTAATGCCGTTCAGGCTTATCTTCTGCAAGAAGTTCAGAAGGTTTATAGGTTACAGGGTGTTGATATTAATGATAAGCATATAGAGGTAATCGTAAGACAAATGCTTAGAAAAGTTAAAGTCGATGAAGCTGGCGATACAGATCTATTGCCAGGAGGATTAGTTGATTTATTTGATTTCGAAGAAGAAAACGCAAAAATTGCTTCTCAAGGATTAAGTCAAGCTATAGCAAAGAGGACGTTACTTGGTATAACTAAAGCTTCTTTAGCAACAGATTCCTTCTTATCGGCTGCTTCATTCCAAGAAACGACAAGAGTATTGACAGAAGCTGCAATTAAAGGGAAGATCGATCCACTGGTTGGTCTGAAGGAAAACGTTATTATCGGTAAACTAATACCTGCAGGTACTGGTATGAGTCGATATAAGGATATAAGTATTAGTACAGTGACAGAATAGATTCGATAGAAAAAACCTCTACATCTTGTAGGGGTTTTTTTTTACAATTTGCACTAAATATATATAAAATTAACGTGAGTTCGACGAATTAAGATAGATATTTATTATTACAAATCTCTTAGATATTGATAATTACGTAAAAAGTATGTATTATCAATACATCAATGAAATTAGAAAGGGACTTATTTATGTTAGTGTTAAGTGCTGATGAAGTCTATAAATCTTTTGGGAGAAATGTAATTTTAGAAAATATTTCTTTTAAAATGAATAGTGGTGAAAAACTTGGTATTATAGGAGTTAATGGTTCAGGGAAAACAACTCTTCTTAAAATCATTGCGGGTATTTATACTCCTGATAAAGGGAACATAACCTTTGCTAAAGGTTATGTTCCCGGATTTTTAAAACAGGAGAATCTAGAGCTAAATTCTACAACTGTATATCAGGCCGTTCTAGATACATTTTCTTCTTTAATTGCCATGGAAGAAAATATATCTCAACTACAACATCAAATCAGCAAGGAACAAGATCCCTCAGCTCTTGAACAGCTTATGAGAAAATATTCCACTATGACACATACTTTTGAAGATCAAGGTGGATTCTACTACACAAGTAAGACAAAAGGCATATTAAAAGGATTGGGTTTTTTTGAAAATGAATTCGATATGCTGGTTTCAAGCTTAAGTGGAGGTCAAAGAACCAGTCTTATGCTTGCGATCCTTCTCGCGAATGAGCCCAAAATCTTGCTATTAGATGAGCCTACAAATCATCTTGACTTAACATCATTAGGTTGGCTTGAGGAATTTATATCTAAATACAAGCATACTGTATTAGTTGTATCCCATGACAGATATTTTCTAGACAAAACCTGTACTGGGATATTTGAAATTGAAAATGGAAAAGGTAAATACTATAGCGGCAACTACACTGCCTTTTGTGATAAAAAACATACAGAGCGTGAAAATCAACAAAAGCTTTATGAAAATCAGCAAAAACAAATAAATAGGCTTGAAGACTTTATAGAACAGCAAAGACGTTGGAATAGAGAACGAAATATAATTGCTGCCGAAAGTAGAATGAAGGCTATTGAAAGAATGGACAAAATCGATAAACCAGACGATCTTCCAGATGGAATTCGCCTTAGAATCAAGTCTAGAATTCAAAGTGGAAATGATGTTATATCTGCCGAAAATATATCTTTTAAATTTGGTAATAAAATAATTTTTAAGGATATCTCATTCAATGTAGCAAGAAACGAGAAATTATTTATTATTGGACCAAACGGTTGCGGTAAAAGTACTTTAGTAAAAGTACTGGCAAATAAATTAACTCCTTATAAAGGTGTAACAATTACTGGACGAAATATAAATATGGCTTATTATGATCAAGAGTTTTCAGATCTAAATCCTGAAAACTCTGCCTACGATGAAATATTATCAATTAATGAAAAATTATCTCAAACAGATATCCGAAATACATTAGCCTCCTTATTATTTTTCGGTGATGATGCATTCAAAAAAATCGGGGTCTTAAGTGGAGGAGAAAAAAGTAGAATTTTATTAGCAAAGCTAATTCTATCGCAACCAAATTTATTTATTATGGACGAACCAACAAACCATTTAGATATAAATTCTAAAGAAATACTTGAGGAAGCACTTACAGATTTCGATGGGACTTTAATTTGCGTTTCACACGATAGATACTTTATAAAAAAAATTGCAACTAGAATAATTGAATTTACATCTGATGGGTTATTTGATTATAAAGGTAATTATGATAGTTTTGTAGAGTACAGAAGAAACACCCAAGATACTTCTTCACAAACTCAAACTAATCAAAAAGAAAGCCAATCAAAAATTTCATACCTTGCGGAAAAAGAGTTACGCGCCAAAGAACGAAAACGCATAAAAATGATTTCTGATGCAGAAGCCCAAATACACAATACAGAGCTTAAATTAAACCAAATTGAAAGCGAGATGGAGTTACCAACTATACAAAATAATCATATCAGACTTTCAGAGCTATATAATGAAAAGCTAAAGCTTGAGAAAAAATTAGAAGATGAATATATATTATGGGAACAACTAGTAAACGAAGGATAATAATTCTCGTTTTTTCCTTAGTCAATAACTCATACATGAAAGTTTCATCTTTAATACTTGATTTTATTCTTTATTTACAATAAAATTTTAAGCATAGTATTTAAGTACATTTGAGATAGAATTTTAACTTTTCAATATATGATATATGTGTATGTTTAAATGAAAAATGATTTATAAGGAGCGATAAAGTGAATAAGAAAATACCATATGGTATAAGTGATTATAAAACAATAGTTGAAAAAGAGTATTTATATGTAGACAAAACAAAATATGTCGAGCTTTTTGAAAATTTAGGTGAGCCTTATATATTTTTTCTAAGACCTAGACGATTTGGAAAAAGCTTATTTTTGTCAGTCTTAGAGTATTATTATGATATAAATACTAAGCCTGATTTCGAAAACTTATTTTCAAATACATATATTGGAAATAAGCCAACAAAAGAAAGAAATAGCTATTATATATTGTATTTTAATTTTTCAGGGATAAATACCTCATCGAAAGAAGTTTTACAAGAAGATTTTACTTTCAAAATAATCAATGCATTAACAAGATTTGAAGGAAAATACAATTTGCAAATTCCTATTGATACTAATGCTATGCCGTCTTCAATGTTTGATATGTTTCTTACAAAATTATCTTCCAAAATAAACTCAGGGCACATCTATGTATTAATCGATGAATATGATCATTTTGCAAATGAGCTTTTAAGCTTCCAAGTTAATGTTTTTCAAGAAGTAATAAGCCAAACGGGGTTTGTACGAAAATGGTATGAAACTTTGAAGATTGGAACCGAAAGAGGACTTATTAGAAAAATATTTGCAACCGGAGTAAGCCCTGTTACACTTGATAGTCTAACCAGTGGTTTTAATATTGCAAAAAATAAAACATGTGATCCCCGGTTTAATGAGTGTCTTGGATTTACCCATAAGGAAGTAGAATATGTATTAAAAGAATCTCTCGGAAGTACTTTAGATATTGAGAAAGAAATGCCTAATATTAAGAAATACTATAATGGATATTTATTTAATGAATCAGCAAAGAATAGAATATTTAATAGTGATATGGTTTTATACTATGCTTCAGAATATAGCATTAAAGCTTCTCCTCCTAAACAACTTATAGATATTAATATATCAAGTGATTATAAGAAAATAGCAAATCTTTTTACTCTACAAAATAAAACACAAAACTTTGAAGTCCTGAAGGATATCATTGAAGGAAATCCACAGAAATGTCTGATTACTCCGGAGTTTAGTTTGAGCCGGAACTTTACAAAAGATGATTTCAATTCATTATTATTTTATCTTGGGTTTTTAACTATAAACAAGTCAACAATACTTTCTCTTGAGCTAACTGTTCCAAACTATGTAATTAAGGAGCTATATTTTGATTTTTTCGGAAATCTATTAAAAGAAGAAGCACAGTATAATATAGACATTTCAAACATTAGGAATTCTATTGAAGCAATAGCAGTAAATGGTGATATTAATCCTTTTACAGAAATAGTAAGTGCAACACTAAACAAGCTATCAAACCGTGATTTTATAAACAGGATTCCTGATTCTGGTGAAGTTTTTACTTCACCAGAATCTTGGAAACCGTTATCCAGAAGCGTATCGCCGCTTATTTCACCACCTGAAAGAGGTGGAGATATTAGCGGCGATAGCTATCGGATACAATTTGATGAAAAATATGTAAAGATAATTATGGTAACTTACTTTATGATGAGTAAAGTATATTACGTTCAAAGTGAATACGAAATACCAGGCAATGGATATATTGATATTGCACTACTTCCAAGATCAGGTATTATCACTCCATACAATGCAATATTTGAAGTTAAATACATAAAAAAAGAGGACGAATGTAACGAAAATATACTACAAAAAAATATCACTAAAGCAAGAGAACAAATAAGTAAATATTCAAGTATCAGTGAGCTTGCCCAAATGGATAATCTCTTAAAGTGGATATTGGTATTTTGTAAAGATAAACTTGTGTATGAAGAAAAAGTAATATAATATTTGGGTTTTTTACAATATTTTAAAGTAATAAAGAACAAAACCTAATATTCCAAGCACAATTGCAATTTTTAAACCTATTTTTATAAACTTTATTATTACAAAAAGTATTACTAAAAGAACTATTCCTGCTATTACCATTGATGTAAAATCATTAGATATATTAGGTAAATGAAGGAAATCAAGCATATATATACCTCCTCATCTTGTCTGACCATCTCCATAAATAATATACTTTATAGTGGTCAGTTCTTTTAACCCCATTGGCCCTCTTGCATGAAGCTTTTGAGTACTTATACCTATTTCTGCTCCAAAACCAAATTCAAATCCGTCTGTAAACCTTGTTGATGCATTCACATATACTGCTGCTGCATCAACCATTTTTAGAAACTTACGGGCTTTATTATAATCATTTGTTACAATTGCCTCAGAATGTTTAGTTCCATATTCATTAATATGGGCTATAGCTTCATCTATATCTCTTACAACTTTTACTGCTAGTATATAATCAAGATACTCAGTTTTCCAATCTTCCTCAGTAGCAGGCTTTATATCGCTACAAATTTCCCTAGTCTTTTCACAACCGCGGATTTCAACATTTAACTTTTTTAGTTTAATAATTACTTCAGGCAAAAACTCTTTCGCTAAAGTTTCATCAACTAACAATGTTTCTGCTGCATTACATACTCCAGGTCTACTTGTTTTTGCATTTATTATTATGTTTTGCCCCATTGCTAGATCAGCATTCCGATCAACATATACATGGCAGTTACCAGTCCCAGTTTCAATAACTGGAATTGTTGAGTTTTGAACAACAGTTTGAATTAGACCCGCTCCACCTCTTGGAATCAATACATCTATATACTTATTTAACTTCATCATTTCAATAACTGTTTCATGATTGGTGTCTTCTAAAAGCTGTACTGAAAATTCGGGGAAATCGGTTTCATTAAGAGCCTCATTAACAAGAGAAACCAGCACCTTGTTTGAGTTTAATGCTTCACTTCCGCCTCTTAGTATTACAGCATTACCAGCCTTTAGGCAAAGTGTTGCTGCATCTACAGTTACATTTGGACGAGCTTCATATATTATGCCTATTACTCCAAGTGGAACACGTTGTTGACCAATCTGAAGCCCATTAGGTCTGGTCCACATTGATATTACTTCTCCAATGGGATCAGGCAAGTCCAATAATTGTTTGATACTATCAGCCATATTTACAATTCTTTTCTCATTCAATAAAAGTCTATCAATCAAAGAATCAGACATGCTTTTTCCTTTAGCATTTTTTAAATCACTTAAGTTGGCAGCTAATATTCTGTCTTGATTATCAATAAGCTTTTTGGAAATTTTTAGTAATCCCTCATTTTTTTGGTTGCTAGATAAGTTCGATAAAATATATGCAGTCTTCTTGGCATTTTCCCCCATTAATGTCAAATCACTCATTATTTCTTACCCTTTCTACTCTGTTCCTTAGCTATAAATAAAGTTCCTATATCATCCCCTTGCAATATCTGTGTCAAAATTTCAGGATGTTCTCCACTTGATAATACCATATTGACTCCGGCTTTTGTTGCAATTTTCGCTGCGAAAATCTTAGTCGTCATTCCTCCGGTACCACGATTTGTACCAATACCTCCAGCACTTTGTTCTATTTCTTCTGTAATCTCACTTACAACACTCAACATCTTTGCTTGCAAGTCTATTCTCGGATCAGATTCATAAAACCCTTCAACATCTGATAGTATTATTAATAAATCGGCACTAATTAATTCTGAAACTATAGCAGATAAGGTATCATTATCTCCAAAATTAGTTATATTTTCTATCTCTTCTACTGATACTGTATCATTCTCATTAACAACTGGAAGTACACCTCTTTTAATGAGATTGTTAAATGTATTTATAACATTAGACCTTCTTTTTTTATCTTCAATTACATCCCGAGTTAATAGTATCTGTGCTACTATATGCCCATAATCAGAAAAAAATGAGCTGTAAATATGCATAAGCTCACACTGTCCAACTGCAGCAATAGCTTGTTTTTCTTGAATTGATTTAGGTCTACTCTTTAGTTTTAATTTTCCGACTCCTACACCAATTGCACCAGATGTAACTAAAACCACTTCTCTTTCCTGATTTAATAAATCAGAGATAACCCTAACAAGTTTTTTCAGTTTTGTAAAATTTATTTTGCTATTTGGATAGGTAAGTGTAGATGTGCCAACTTTTATCACTATTCTTTTGGCATCAATAAGCAACTTTCTGACCTCTTGTTTATCCATGAAACCTCATCTCCTAAATTGAATATAAAATAATAAAATATTTACGAATAACTATTATTTCATTTGAACACATTTTATTATTCTATAATGGAGGGAGATGGATTTGAACCATCGAAATCGTCTGATAGCAGATTTACAGTCTGCCCCCTTTGGCCACTCGGGAACCCCTCCATGCTGAATATTAGATTATTTATAAGTTTCACAACACACAATATTATACGCATCTATAACTTCTTTGTCAAATATAATTTTTAACATTTATTGTCACTATTTAGATCCTGCTGCTTTCCTATAGGTGGCAGCAGGATCTGTGGTGCTTATTTCTTACTTTTTGATAGCTCCATATTTTATTTTTGTCGCCCAGCCGCCCCTGATATGGCGTTCAGCCTTATTCTTCTCTAATACAACCCTTGCTTCACTAGCTAATATATGATTTATCATTTCTAATCTCTCGGTTATATCTTTGTGAACTGTACTCTTGCTTATTCCAAATTTTTTAGCAGCAGCTCTTACAGTAGTATTCTGTTCAATAATATAATTCGCAAGTTCAATGGCTCTTTCTTCAATATAACCTTTCAATTATATGTCCTCCTGTGCAGTATATGTACTCATTGCAGTATATGCTAAAGATTTTTTTAATATGATTTGAAAAAAATATACTTGAAAAGTATTACATTTTAATGTAATGTTAAAAGGATCTAATATTTATTTAGTAAATTAAGGAGTGTAAAAGATGGAACGGCATTTTTTTGAATATGTTTGTCTTTGTATTAGTATTATTTTTGAAGTACTTCTTTGGCTGACATTTACATACTATTTAGTAATATCTACGTTCGGTTGGATGAGAAGGAAGGAATTACTTGTTGAATTGTTCCCAATTAAAAATAAATTTGCAATAATAATATCAGCGCATAACGAAGAACTAGTAATTGGTGGTGCAATTAGAAGTTTAAAAGCATTGAAGTATCCTAAAGAAATGTATGATATATTTGTTATTGCAGACAACTGTACTGATAATACAGCAAAAGTTGCAAAAGAAACTGGTGCTAAGGTTTTTGAAAGGTTTGATCGTATAAAGCGAGGTAAAGGGCATTCACTGGAATGGATGTTTAAGAAATTATTTGAATTTGAAAAACAATATGATGCTATTTGTATATTAGATGCTGATAATCTAGTTTCTTCTAATTATTTATTAGAAATGAATAAACAGCTTTGTTTAGGCAATAAAGTTATTCAAGGCTATCTTGATAGTAAAAATCCTAAAGATTCATGGATCTCTGGTAATTATTCGATTTCCTATTGGATGAGCAATAGATTATTTCAATTACCAAGACATTACTTAGGATTAAGTTGTGCTTTAGGTGGTACAGGATTTGTAATGTCGCATGATGTATTGAAGCAGATTGGGTGGGAAGCTACATGCCTTACAGAAGATCTTGAATTCTCTATTAGACTAGTTTTAAAGAACATGAGAGTTTCTTGGGCTCATGATGCCATTGTATATGACGAAAAGCCCCTGAAACTCGCTCAGTCATGGAGACAGCGGAAAAGATGGATGCAAGGACATTGTGATTGTGCAAGCAGATTCTTCTGGCAGTTACTAAAAAAAGCAATTAAAGATATGGACATAGTAGCTTTAGATAGTGCTATGTATTTATTGCAACCACTCATCATAGTTATAAATGGGATAGGCTTATTAGGAGGAATCTTCAACTTAATATTTATCACTAGATTTAATGAGTTAATTACTTTAAATACCGTGCTTTTAGGACTATTGTTATTTGTGTTAACATATATAAACATTGTTTTTGTTTTTATTGAGGGTAAGTTCTCAAAAAAAATAGGAAGGTACTTCATAACAGTTCCATTCTATAATCTTACTTGGATACCAATTATAATACAAGGGTTTTTCAACAAAAATAAGACAGAATGGTCTCATACTACGCATACTCGAGCTTTAGATATTGATGATATTGAGCATTTAGAAAAAGTCGGTTAGACCATGATCGAAATTAATAATGAGGGCTAAAATGTCGAAGAATAAATCGTCGTTCTATTGTAATGAATGTGGATATGAATCTCCAAAATGGCTCGGAAAATGTCCAGCATGTAACCAGTGGAATACTTTTTTCGAAGAGATAATTAGCTTAAAAAACAAAGGCTCAAATTCAACTTTCTTGAAAGAAAATAAGCCTGTTAATATAAATGAAATTGAAGTAACTGATGAAGAAAGATACTCAACCAAAATTTGTGAAATGGATCGCGTTTTAGGCGGTGGAATTGTTAAGGGCTCACTAATATTAGTCGGAGGTGATCCTGGAATAGGTAAATCAACTTTGTTGCTTCAAATATGTGAACATGTAACAATCAAAAAGTCCATTTTGTATATTTCTGGAGAAGAATCAATTAGCCAGATAAAGATCCGAGCAAACCGATTAAACGTATCAAACTCGAATATTTTAATGGTATCTGAGATAAATTTTAGGGCAATTGAAAAACTCATTGAAAAAGAAACACCTAATATTGTAATAATTGATTCTATTCAAACTATGTATAATGATGAATTAAGCTCGGCTCCAGGTAGTGTTAGTCAAGTAAGAGAAGTTACTACTGGACTTATGAGAATAGCCAAATCACAAGCTATTAGCATAATTTTAGTAGGTCATGTAACAAAAGAGGGTGCCATAGCCGGTCCTCGGGTTTTAGAACATATGGTTGACACCGTTTTATATTTTGAAGGTGAAAGACATCTAAACTACAGAATATTACGTGCAGTAAAAAATAGATTTGGTTCAACAAATGAAATTGGAATATTTGAGATGAAAGATAGCGGATTGTGCGAAATAAATGACCCATCCTCAATAATGCTATCTGATAGATATGAAAGCGTTCCTGGCTCAGTTGTAATTTCAAGCTTAGAAGGGACAAGACCAATGTTAATTGAGATCCAAGCTCTTGTCTGTTCATCAAGTTTTGGAATGCCAAGAAGAATGGCAACAGGAATCGATTATAACAGAATCATCTTATTGATTGCAGTTTTAGAAAAAAGAGTTGGGATGCAGCTTAATAATTTTGATGCTTATGTTAATGTTGTAGGTGGATTAAAACTTGATGAACCTGCGTGTGATCTGGGTATTATTATCGCCATTGCATCTAGCTTTAGAAATACACCTATAACATCTAGAAGTGTCCTAATTGGAGAAGTAGGATTAACCGGCGAAGTAAGAGCGGTCAACAATATTGATAAACGTCTTATTGAAGCTAGTAGAATGGGATTTACAAGCTGTATCATTCCCGCAGCTAATTTTAGAGCTATTAAGGATATAAAAGAGTTTAATGGTATCGATATAAAATCTGTAGAAAATGTAGTAGAAGCTTTAGAACTTGCATTGGCTTAATAGAAGAAATTATGGGTGTATAAAAATCACAAGAAAGGTAGGATATGTTTATGAGAGAAGACAGATTAAAAGACGATGATATGCTTGAACTAATCAAATTACTAGCTCCTGGTACTCTACTTAGGGAAGGGCTTGAAAATATTTTGAAGGCACGAACTGGAGGACTAATAGTTATTAGTGATTCAGATGAGGTCTTATCATTAGTAGACGGAGGTTTCCTTATAAATAAAGAGTATTCTCCAGCACATCTATATGAATTGGCTAAAATGGACGGGGCAATTATTATTAGCAAAGACTTGAAAAAAGTACTTTATGCAAACACATTACTTATCCCAAATCCATCAATACCTACAATTGAAACTGGTTCAAGGCATAAAACTGCAGAAAGAGTTGCAAAACAAACATCTGAAATTGTTATTTCAATATCACAAAGAAGGAATATAATTACCGTTTATAGAGGATATAAAAAATACATCTTAAAAGAAACTCATACTATTTTAGTACGTGCAAATCAAGCATTGCAAACATTAGAGAAGTACAAATCAGTTTTAGATGTTGCAATTAATAAGTTGAATATCGTTGAATATGAAGATATGGTTACCTTAGAAGATATAGCAGTTGTAATACAAAGAGTTGAAATGGTTTTAAGAATAGCCTCAGAGATTGATAGATACCTTTGTGAATTAGGAAATGAAGGAAGACTAATCAAAATGCAATTAGAAGAACTCGTCGCAAGCATTGAGATAGATGGACTTTATGTTATTGAAGATTACATGAATCGCGAAAAAAATAACAGTAACTCAGGAGATGTTGAAAAACAATTAAGAAACTTTACTCATGATGAATTAACGGATCTAATAAATATTTTAAAAATCTTAGGTTATGCTGGAGGTGCAAATTGTTTTGAAATATCAGTTAGTCCAAAGGGCTATAGAATATTGAACAAAATTCCAAGATTACCATTAGCAATAATCCGAAATTTAGTTGAAAAATTTAATGACTTTCAAGGTATATTAGGTGCATCAATCGAAGAACTTGATGATGTTGATGGCATAGGTGAGGTCAGAGCACGCACAATAAAAAATGGTCTGAGGAAAATACAAGAACAGTTTCTTATAGAGTGTAAAAAAGGATAAGAATTAGAAATACCTAGCACTCTAATTAGTCATTTTGATTTTACCTTAGATTATATTTGCCGAGTAACTTCAGATTTTTTATTTCGTCGATTATTATGTCATAGATATCTAGGTCAACAGTATTACATAGTGAAGCTAAATAAAATAAGTTTTGTCCGATATTCTTTTCGAGTCGTTCTTTGCAGTTATCACAAAGCTTCCCAGTAATATGAGCTTTATTTGTATCCCTTATTAGTTCTAGGCATCTATCTGCTTGGTACTCTTGCTTCTTCGCATCTATTGATATACACCCACAATGAGTAGCAGCTCTTATAATCTCGCGATTAATCATCGAATTAGACTCTTGAATCATAGATAATATATCTAAAACGCTTCTATTATATACAAGATAATCTTGAATCACAAACTGAAATTCATCGATAATTATATCCTTCACTAGGTTTCTCTCCTTAGTCATTAAAAGATTGGTTACGAGTTTTATTATAGATGTCCGGGCAATATATTGTCAATAGGTAACAAATACCAGGCATGGTGACTTAAAGTAACAAGGGATACGAGGGTAAAGCCGCAAGACAAAGTGACGAGATGACAGGGGGAGATGACAGGGGGCGGTTCCACGGTGGTGACAGGGGACGGTTCCTTGACACACGCGCGCGTGTGTCAAGGAACCGTCCCCTGTCACCACCGTGGAACCGCCCCCTGTCATCTCCCCCTGTCATCTCGTCACTTTGTCTTGCGGCTTTACCTTATATAACACCCTACAGCTGGTATATTCTTTGTCCTGTAGTAATCCAAGTCGCTAAAATTTACTTCGCTGATATGCTTTATCTTGCAAAGCCTACTTCCCTTCTTTTCTTTTAAAACCTGAACTCCCTGTGAATCTCGCGTTGTTTTAGGATTTATGCTAGAGGTATTAAATATCAATACTTTATCAAGGCTACTAAATACAGCCATTTCTACATCTTCTTTTATATATGAAATATTCACTAGTTTTGATAAATCAGAATATGCATTTGTCAGTTTTTTCCTATTGGTTTTAGTTGCATAACTTTCTAGATCAATTTTAGCTATTTTACCGTTTTCAAATGAAAACAAACAAAAGCCTTTATAGTCATCAGTCGCAATCATATAAATAATTTCTTCATTATCCAAAAGTTCAAGTATATTTCTTAAATACTCTCCTAGACTACTAACCTTACAATCATTAATCTCATACAACTTTAATTTATAAACAGCATATTGATTTGAAAACAATAATAAATCTACTTTATTATGTGTCTCAATTTCTTGAATGATTTTATCATCTTCTTTAATTTTTAACTCTGGGTTTGCTCTTAATGAAACTAATGGTATCTTTTTAAAATAATTGTGTTCAGTTAAAAATAGTTTTAGGTTATAGTCCTCAATAAGATGCTCATTTGTTACCTCCGCAATATGCTCTTCATCGATAATCTGAGTGCATCTGTCCTTTCCGTATTTTCTTGAGATATCATCAAGTTCTTTTATTATAATCTGTTTTATTCTTGACTCTTTTTCATAGGTGTCTTTAAGATTATCAATCTCTTTTATAAGTTGATCAATCTCATTAATTCGGTTTAAAATATATTGTTTATTCAAATTTCTAAGCTTTATTTCTGCAATAAACTCTGCCTGAACCTGATCTATCTCAAATCCTTGCATTAAATTCGGCATAACTTGTGAGTCTTCTTCTGTTACACGAATGATTTTTATAGCTTTATCGATATCTAAAAGTATTTTTTTCAAACCAAGCAATAGATGTAGCTTCTCAGACTTTTTGACAATATCAAAAAGAATCTGACGTTTAATACAGTTTATTCTAAAATTGATCCACTCTTTAATTATTTGTGCCACTCCATAAACTTTAGGTTTACCGTCAACTAAGATATTAAAATTGCAGTTAAAAGTATCCTCAAGCGGGGTAAATTTAAATAACTTATTCATTAAGCCTTCTGGATCTACACTTTTTTTTATATCGATAGTTATTTTAAGTCCTGAAAGACCAGTCTCATCCCTAGTATCGGTTATATCTTTTACCTTTCCAGATTTAATCAGATCAGAAATAGCATCGATTATAGCTTCTGTTGTCGTCGTATAAGGAATCTCATTTATTTCTATACAATTATTTTTTTTATCAAATTCATAGCATGCTCTTAATTTAAAACCACCCCTGCCTGTTCTATAGATTTCCAACATATCTTTTTTTGAAAATATTAATTTACCCCCAGAAGAAAAATCTGGAGCTTTTAAAAATTCAAGTAAATCTATACCATCATTCTTTATTAGTTGTATTGTTGCTTCACAAATTTCACGCAAATTAAAGCTACAAATATTGCTAGCCATTCCCACAGCAATCCCTTGATTTGAGTTTACCAATATATTAGGAAATGCAGTCGGCAGCAACGTTGGTTCCTTAGTAGTTCCATCATAATTATCAATAAAATCCACTGTGTCTTTTTCAATATTCATAAATATTTCTTCACAGATCTTGTCCAATTTAACCTCAGTATACCTCGACGCTGCATACTTCATATCACGCGAATACTGTTTTCCAAAGTTTCCTTTTGAATCAATGAATGGATGTAACAAAGCAGCATTACCTTTAGTTAGCCTAACTAAGGTCTCATAGATCGCCATATCACCATGAGGATTTAGCTTCATCGTTTGCCCTACTACATTAGCTGATTTTGTTTTGCCTCCCGTAAGTAATCCCATTTTAAACATAGTAAACAACAATTTTCTATGTGAAGGTTTAAAACCATCAAGCTCCGGAATCGCACGAGAAACTATAACACTCATAGCATAAGGCATATAGTTTTGTTCCAATGTATCTACAATCTTTTGTTCAATCAACTTAAAAAAGCCTCCTTATTTAACACTTATTATCATCCTAAGATTTTTAATGCTTCATTTAGGCATTTTTCATTAAAATAATCTTTAGTTGTATGTACGAAGTTCTTAGGAAAAATAGATGATATACCAGAATCAACATCATCTAGTATTACAAATTTACTAATATTTGGATTATTTAATACATACTCTTCAATCTGCTTTGCTCTGCTATTAATGTTTTTTGGTATTTCATCAATAATAAAAACATCTAAATCATGTATTTTAAAAAAATCTCTTAATCGGTCTAGTGTATTATAAGAACTCCAATTTGAAGAAATTACAATCTTGGCATTTGTTTCTGAAATAAGCTTTTTCAAATTCGTAACTGCCTCTGGATACCAGTCATAATAAACAGCTCCCAAATCATATATATTCATTTTTAAGTAATCTTCGTTATTAAACTTTTCAGCTAACTCCTTTTGCAGAGCATAAAGATCATGCTGAAATCGTTCTTTTGAACTGCAAGGTTGTAAAACACCATCAATGTCTAAAAAAATTATCTTCGCACTTTTCATTTTTATATATCCTCCATGTTTGTATTTAATGCAATAATTACTATAACATTATTTGCAACTTTTTGTTCATGAAAATTTGATTACAACTTCGCAGCAATTTACTCTACAAAATAAAGTACAAAACTTTGAGGTATTGAAGGATATTATAGAAGGAAACCCACAGGAATGTCTGATTACTCCAGAGTTTAGTTTGAGCCGGGACTTTACAAAAGATGATTTTAATTCACTACTATTCTATCTTGGATTTTTAACAATAAACAAATCAACAACACTTTCTCTTGAATTAACTGTTCCAAATTATGTAATTAAGGAGCTGTATTTTGATTTTTTTGGAAATCTATTAAAAGAAGAAGCACAGTACAATATAGACGTTACAAATATTAGGCATTCTATTCAAGCAATAGCAGTAAATGGTGATATTGGTCCCTTTACAGAAATAGTAAGTGCAACATTAAACAAACTATCAAACCGTGATTTTATAAACAGGATTCCTGATTCTGGTGAAGTTTTTACTTCACCAGAATCTTGGAAACCGTTATCCAGAAGCGTATCGCCGCTTATTTCACCACCTGAAAGAGGTGGAGATATTAGCGGCGATAGCTATCGGATACAATTTGATGAAAAATATGTAAAGATAATTATGATAACTTATTCTATGATGAGTAAAATATACTACGTACAAAGTGAATACGAAGTACCAGGCAATGGTTATATTGATATTGCATTACTTCCAAGATCAGGTATTATCACTCCATACAATGCAATATTTGAAGTTAAATACATCAAAAAAGAAGATGAATGTAATAAAAGTATGTTACAAAAAAAGATCACTGAAGCAAGAGAACAGATAAGCAAGTATTCAAGTATAAGTGAACTTGCAAAAATGGATAACCTATTAAAGTGGATATTGGTATTTTGTAAAGATAAGCTTGTTTATGAAGAAAAAGTTTAATAAACACAAACAAAAAGTCAATATCAAATATAATATTACTAAATCTAGATTTAGATAATTGCTATGGGGTTTCCTTTCATGGATTTTAAGTTTAGATTGGCTTATCTAAAACTTCAATACCATCTTCTTCATGAGATTTTGCTATTAAAGTTTGTTTTTGTGACTCTGGCACACCAATAGCCACATTCTGCCTACAAAAAGGACTCAAGCTACTACTAGCATCAGGTGCTTTAGGTTCAACTGCTTGACCCTTATTTAAGGCATTTGGCCTAAAAGGACTATCATCCTTCTTCTTTATAGTATCTTCTAAAGAACCGTCAGTTTTTCTATTCAAATAATGCTTAGGAATTTCTTTTTCAATTCCACTATCTCCATAAAACAAAATAGAAAGAATAGATATAATAAACTTAAAAAATCCTTGTGTTTTTTTATTATCCATTGAATTCTGATGCTTCTCTTTATTCACTGAATCTTGACTTGATTCAAATACTTTTAGCTCTTTTTCATTCATATTAGGTACTGGTTTAAAGCCCTTAGAATTAACAGAGCTACAAACATATTTTAATCCAGAGATTGTTTTGGGTAACGCTTCAGCAAATAATCTTTGATTGTCAGCAGCCATTTGATTTACTTCTTCATATGACTTTGACATATAAAATAAAATATTAACCAATGAATGAAACCAGCAAGAAAAACGATCAAACTGTTGATTATCTTCTGAGCATTTAACTGTACTTTGTTTGTTTATAAATATATCTAATGGAGCCTTAGCGCTATCTTTCATATCTTTCTTTAGATAACTTGCAACCTTAGATAAGATACTTAATATTTGGTCTGAGTATTTACTTGATGACCCATGGGAATCATGAATGATAATTATAGGTGTACCATTTTTATCTCCTTCAGTTGACATCTTACATACAAATGAAATGTAATGGTTTGATTTATCCGGAGAAAGTAAAAAATTTATGTCTTCATTACATCTTATTGCAGCTTTCGCATATTCTTCAAACTCTTTCCAACCATGATCTGGACTCCAATTTATTCCCAGACTATTATTAGCGATAATAGAATCAATAGCCGTAGCATTAATGTTTACTTCAGATTTTACATCAATTAATGAATTAGGTAAGATATCAAAAGATATACTTCCTCCCCCAACTCTATAATCTTTATTTGGGAAAAGTATTAATCCTATTCTCTCAAAAAAGCCAGGGTTTTCACTAATCTTATTAAATTTTCCTTTCACAGAATCTAAGGTTAAAAGGTATCTTGCGATTTCAAATCTTGCATTTGGAATATTGCTAAATATCTCTCCAGCAGTTCTCTTTTTTTCATTCATACCACTGTTTCCTTGCATAATTACCAACTCCAAAATTTATTGCTTATTTTATATTTAGTATATCAGCTTACATCTAATAAATCAATATATCTCTGTCCATTTTCTTCAATAAACAGCCGTCTTCCGGGTAAATTTTCCCCTAGCAAAACATCAAACATTTTTTCTGTTTTTTCATAATCATCAGGAATTACTTGTATAAGTCTCCTTGTTTCAGGATTCATAGTAGTCTGCCACATCATCTCAGGCTCATTCTCTCCAAGACCCTTTGAACGTTGTATCGTATATTTACCGCTCAATTTATTTATAATCTTATTTTTTTCTTTATCACTATAAGCAAAAAGCATCTTATTCTTGGTTGTAATTTCATATAACGGAGTTTCAGCAATGTAAACCTTTTTCATCTGAATTAGTGTTGGTATTAACCTATAAAACATTGCAAGAATAAGGGTTCTGATCTGAAAACCATCAACATCGGCGTCTGTACAGATGATAATCTTATCCCACCTTAAGTTTTCTATATCAAATGTATGCAAGTCCTTATTGTATTTAGATTTTATTTCAACCCCACACCCTAGAACCTTTAGAAGGTCTATTATTATTTCATTTTTAAATATACTGTCATACTCTGCTTTTAAACAATTTAAAATTTTCCCCCTCACAGGCATTATGGCTTGGAAATCGGCATCACGCCCTAATTTGCAAGACCCTAAAGCTGAATCTCCTTCAACAATATAAAGTTCTCTTCTACTCAGATCCTTGCTTCTACAATCAACGAACTTTTTTACTCTATTTGATATATCGATTGCACCACTAAGTTTTTTCCTAATATTAATCCTTGTCTTTTCAGCACTTTCTCGGCTTCTTTTGTTGACTAAGACCTGTTCAATTATCCTATCACTATCTACCTTATTTTCTATAAAATATACTTCTAGCTGATGCTTCAAGAACTCAGTCATAGTCTCTTGAATAAACTTATTTGTAATAGACTTTTTGGTCTGATTCTCATAGCTTGTTATTGTTGAAAATGAATTTATTACAATAATCAGACTATCCTCAATATCTGTAAAATTGATCTTTGTTTCGTCTTTATTATATTTGCCGCGTGTCTTTAAACACTTGTCAATTTCATATACAAATGCAGCCTTTACTGCCTTATCAGGAGCACCACCGTGTTCTAGAAAACTTGAATTATGATAGTACTCGATTAAATTGATTTCATTATTGAAGCAAAAAGCGACCTGCATTTTAACCTTATACTCTGGTTTGTCTTCTCTATCCCTACCCCTTACAAATGTCTCATAAAATTGAATACCAGTAAACCCTTTGTCGCAGGTTTTTTCTTTAATGTAGTCAACTATCCCATTTTGATATACGAACTCATAGGTCTCATCGGTTTCTTCATCATAAAATTTGAATACCAAGCCCGAATTGACAACAGCTTGTTTTTTAAGTATATTTAGAAAATAATCAATAGAAATACTAATATCAGTAAAAACCTCTAAGTCCGGCTTCCATTTAATGATTGTCCCAGTATTATTGTAACTGCATTTATCCTTTTTTAATCCACCTATATTTTTACCTTTTTCGAAATGAAGATTAAACCTAAATCCGTCTCTAAATACTATTACATCCATATATTCAGAACTGTACTGGGTTGCGCAACTTCCCAATCCATTTAAACCTAGGCTAAATTCATAGTTGTCACCCTGATTATTCTTGTATTTTCCACCAGCATACAGTTCACAAAATACCAATTCCCAATTGAATCTGCCTTCTTTCTCGTTAAAATCCAATGGAATCCCACGGGCATAGTCTTTAATCTCAATTGAACTGTCTTTGAATCTTGAAATCTCAATAACATTACCATAACCTTCTCTTGCTTCATCTATAGAATTTGATAAAATCTCAAATACAGAGTGTTCGCACCCTTCTATTCCATCAGATCCAAAAATAACCCCTGGGCGAAGCCTTACCCTATCTTCTCCTTTTAAAGCCGATATGCTATGATTACCATACTCTTCATTCTTCTTCAGTTGCTTCATAAACTACGTCTCTCCCCCTATTTCTTTTTTCATTATTAGAATATTATATTTTCTATCTTTTAATTTCAAATATTTATTATAGCAAAAAATGCTATTAAAATGCTGCGACTTCCAAAAATAAATAGCATCTTTATTTTCATCTATTATAGCAGTGAAAACCTTTTTTATGCCCCTTTTAATTAGAATCTCAAATAACTGCATTAGACTTTCAGATCCCAGACCAAGATGTCTATACTGTTTATCAATAATTAAAATATTAATCCAAAATGTGTCTAAAAAACCAGAATTTATTTTACCATAAATAAATCCTAAAGGTGTTGAATAAAATTTAGTATATATTCCCAATAATATCATATTATCTTTTGTACATGTATCAAAAAATTTACTCAACAAATACTCTTCAGATATCAAAGAATCAATACCTGTTGCAAACATAAACTCATCAGTTTGATTATACCAGGATAGTATCTGAGGAATATTTTCTTTTCCTAAGTTTAACAAAGTCATCTCTCTTTCTAAAGTCTTTGAGATTATCATAATATTCATCCTTATTTATACTTACTGATTAATATTTATTTCAACAGTAGTATATTGTGAATCTTCTTCTATTTTTGAAATATTTTGTTGAATTCTCTGCCTTTGTGATTTCAATTGATTTAACTCATACTTACTTTTTTCATCATTACTCACTAATATCTCGTTTATGCGAATATCTAAATTTGTCAAATCCTTATTATAAGCATCCAGAATATTCTTCATATCGGTATATCGTGGTGATGCCATACTTGTTATAGCTGATATACCGCCTTCTCTTATTGAACTTACAAACGAATTGTACTTTGAATTTTCTACTCTTACAATAAGTTTTTGTGGCGATTTTATGGCTACCAATCCCTGCCCTGCCATATTTATTTCACTATTATCTTTCACCATACTTTGCTTTAAAGTAGTCTTATTGTTAGTTGTCTCAGAAATAACACTGCTACTATCTGGCAACAATAATTTCATATTTTGTATTGCCTGATCATTATTTTCTGCCTTAATATTCATTACTATATATGTTTTCTTTATAGAACCTGCTGGAACTGGTGTTACTTCTATATCTGGAATGGTAATTGGAGTAGCTTTATTTATTACAGGCTTATCTAATGGTGTTATATATGGTGCAGATGTAGCTGTCGTTATATTCGAATAAGTCTGGGGTGTAACTGCAAGAGTGTTACCTACATTATTAGCTGTATTTGTCCCAATTGTGCTAGTTGAAGTTATATCAGTCACCCCTATAGGGGTTGGGGTTACTGCTACTATATTAGTTGGTACTGGAGTATTTGGTATACCTGATGTTTCACTCTCTAGTACACTAGGTAAAATTGAAGGTAAGACACTTTTAGAATTAATAGGATTTATCTTTTCTTGGTTTGTTTCATTTAATACAGTTAAATTTTTCTGTCCGTTTCTTTTATTAGTATCCGACTTCATATTTAGTTGGATATTTTGGCTTTGATTCTTATCTATATTAAATTTCGTTAGATTCAAAATTTCCTTCGATCCGATAAAAACAACTAAAACCCCAAAGCAAATAAGCCCCGAATAAAAAACAATTCTACGATTACTATGTAAGAAAAAAATCAAAGATTCACCTATTAGTCTATTATTTTTATTAGCTCTTGCCTTTCTTTTTTCTTTTTTCATTAAAATCTTTGCAAAACGTTTAGGATTTATTTCAATTAATCTTTTATGTAAGCTTTCTTTAAACTCTGTGGGTATCTCTATTTCAGTTAAATCAGACAAATAATTAATAGTATTTTTGATATCTTCAAAATACTCTTTGCATTCAGCACATGTATTAATATGCATATCAACTTCATTTCTCCTATTCAGATCGAGTTCATTATCTAAATATTCAGTTAACGAATTTTTAATATCACTGCATGACCTCATGATCGCCACCTCCCTATTTAATTTTGACGTATCTTTTATAAAAAAGTTCCTTGTAATATTTAAAAAATACCTAGCTTCAAAATCGATCATTATTATTCCATAAGCTCTTTCAAGGGACCCAATTTCTCTCGAAGAATTAGCCTGGCTCTATTTAGCCTTGATTTGATAGTCCCTTGTGGACTATCAAGAATTTTGGTAATCTCTTTATAACTAAACCCTTGAATATCTCTAAGTATTATTACAACCCTATATTCATAAGAAAGCGACATTATAGCTTGATTAAGCACTCTTCGTATTTCCTGACTTTTTATTATTTTTTCAACAGAATAGTTTCTTTCTTCAGCAATAAATACCAGTTCATCATCTTTGTTAAGAAGTTTCTCATCAAGTGAATACGTATTTTTGTGACTTTTTTTCCTTATTTCATCAATACACAAGTTTGTTATTACTTTATATACCCATGTAGAAAAAGAAGACTCTTCTTTAAATCCCTTTAAAGATTTAAAAACCTTTAAATAGACTTCTTGAACCATCTCACTAGCATCATGATGATTTCTAAGAAATCTGTATGCCAGATTATAGGCCTTTTTTTGAGTAGATTCTATTAATTCTTCAAATGCATATACGTCACCTTTCTTCGCCATCTTTATAAGGACTTTTTCGTTTACAAGCATAAGTCTTTCACTCTCCTTAATGCATGATAAAACGCTATAATAATCAAAGAATAAGAGTCAGAAATCGACAATAATCTCGCATCAATTATCGGCATCAATTACTATACACAATATATCATGATTCAAGAATTAGTAAAACTTTAAGAATAAATTCACTTAATATTTATAAATTACAAATATTAAGTGACGTAGAAATTTCTGGGTCACCATATATCCATCAATGTACAGAATATAAAGTAATATTCGTTTATTGTGGCACGAATAACAACGAAGCAATCCCTAGGCTCTGGGATTGCTTCGTCGCTATTCGCAATGACACTTGCGGATATTCACTCTGATACTGTTATGCCTACTGTTGAAACTGCAACTGTTCCAGACTGCCAGCCTGATGCTGCCGCTACATTGTATGTAGTTGAGTCAGGTGCAGTTGTTCCGTTTTGAGTCAAGATCGCATCCACAGCTGTTCTGTCTGCTCCTGCTATGACCACTGTCACGCTTGTAACACTTGAAGGCGTCGGATTTGATGTCGCAGATGTCAGCTTATATGTTGACCCTCCTTGTCCTTTTATCGTCAGTTTGGTCACATCTATTGTTGCTAATGTATTGAAGTTCAGCCCTGTCAACACCAAATTACCGGTTGATGCGTTATATGTTGCACTGATTATTCTGTTTAATACAAATGGGTATACAATATACTCTGCGATCCTGCCTATCATTCCATTCGCGCTACTACTTTGGTAACCTGCACCAATAAATTGCGAAGTAAACACGTCTCCTCCAGAATTAGCATCAATAACAGTAGTATTATCAATATTCAGTTGCGAATTGGCTCCGTTAAAAACGCCTGTAAAAATATGAGAGTTCGTGTCTACTGTTCCGTTTGACTGTCCAGTACCAGCATATAAATTCCATTTATTGGATTTTTGGCCTATTGCTTGTCTTTTAGTCGTTGTAAAGCCATCAGTAAAATTCGCTCCAGCCTTAATTACATCATATTTTCCAACAAGCTGTATAGTATCTGGTTGGCTGAGCGATATGCTAGCGGTATTTAAATATCTATTGCCATCAAGATATAATGTAGGTGCACCATTAAGAGCATATATTGCTCCAGAATTTACTATTAACGGTTGTTTTGCAGCTGTAATTTGTGTCGCATTATTTCCATGACCTGATTGGTCATACCATGTAGTGACATAACCATTTCCAGCCCCTACAAATGATGATAATGATGAGACATCAAGATTTCCATTACTATCAGCATAAACATTCTGAGTATTGCCGTCACTGCTACGTCTAACTTGTATCAGAGGTCCTGCATAAGACTTCCTTAATTGTGTTAATGAACATGCTATAATAGCGTTTGGGATCAAAATCCAAGACAAAATAATCGTTCACTGTTATACCTAATGTTGTAACTGCTACCGAACCTGTCTGCCAGCCCGATGCTGCTGCTAAATTGTATATTGTTGAATCCGGGGCCGCTGTTCCATTTTCGATCAAAATCGCATTCACTGATGTCATGTCCGCTCCAGCTATAACCACTGTTGCGCTTTTAGTACTTGCAGGCACTGGATTTACGGTTGCAGATGTAACGCATACGTTAAACCACCTTCACCTTTCATTGTAAGCTTGGTTACATCGATTGTTGCTGATGTATTGAAGTTCAGTCCTGTTAACGCCAAGTTACCATTTGATGCATTGTATGTTGCACTGTTTATCACTTCCGCAGCGTTGCTTACTGCTATGCCTACTGTTGAAACTGCCATTGCTCCTGTCTGCCAACCCGATGCTGTTGCTACATTGTTGTGTCGAATCAGGAGCGATCGTTCCATTTTGAGCCAAGATCGCATCCACAGCTGTTTTGTCTGTTCCTGCTATAGTCACTGTCGCACTTGTAGTGCTTGCCGGTGTCGGACTTGCTGTAACAGATGTTAGTGTAACTATCGAGCCACCTTGACCTTTTATTGTGAGCTTGGTTACATCGATTGCTGCTGATATATTTAAGTTCAGCCCTGTCAGCACCAATTGCCCATTTGATACGTTATATGTTGCATTGTTTATAACTTCCGCAGCGTTGCTTACTGCTATGCCTACTGTTGGAACTGCCATTGCTCCTGTCTGCCAACCCGATGCTACCGCTACATTATATGTTGTTGAGTCAGGTGCAGTCGTTCCATTTTGAGTTAAAATCGCATCCACAGCTGTTTTGTCTGTTCCTGATATAGTCACTGTCGCACTTGTAGTGCCCGAAGGTATTACGTTTGTCGTTGCAGAAGTCAATGTAACTGTCGAGCCACTTTGACCTTTTATTGTAAGCTTTGTTACATCAATTGTTTCTGATGTATTGAAGTTCAGTCCTGTCAACATCAAGTTACCGGTTGATACGTCATATGTTGCTCTACTTATTACTTCAGCAGCGTTACTCACTGTTATTCCCGCTGTTGGGACTGCCGCAACCTTAGTTTGCCAGCCTGCCGCTGCCGCTATATTGTATGTTGTTGAGTCAGGTGCAATCGTTCCATTTTGAGTTAAGATCGCATCCACAGCTGCTTTGTCTGTTCCTGATATAGTCACTGTCTCACTTGCAAAAGTTTGTAGGAGTTGGGTTTGATGTTGCAGATGTCAATGTAACTTGAGCAGTCGAGCCCCCTTGCCCTGTTATCGTAAGCTTGCTTACATCAATTGCTAATGATGTATCAAAGTTCACTCCTGTCAATACCAAGTTCCCAGTCGAAGCGTCGTATGTTACTGAGTTAATATTTTCCTCATAATAATAGCTATCTTCATTAGTACATAAATTATTTATTTCTGTAGAAATAGTCAAGGCACGAGGGAAAACAATATATTCTGAAATTCTTCCTGTCATTTGATCATGACCGATGCACTCATTTTTATAAACGTCACCTCCATAATTATACCCCGGTATCACTAAAACATTATCAACAAACAATTTTACACTGGGATAGTTAAAATATCCTGTAAAAATATGAAGATTCGTATCGCTCGTCCCTCCACATGTTTGAGGACCACCACCAGCAAATATTCGCCACTGATCGTTTATTGCGAATATTTGTCTGCATAGGATCCGACTGTTCGTTTACGCCCATCGGTAATATATGGCTCTCCTTCAAAATATCGAGCTTTGCAACAACCTGTATAGTATCGGGTTGATTGATTGTTAAAAAGCAGGTGTAGTTAGATATCTAGTACCATCAAAATATAATGTAGGCAAACCATTAATGGTATATATTGTTCCAGCATTAATTATTATTGGATTTACACTTGCAGTCGTAGTCGCATTATTACCATTGCCCGATAGATATAGTACCATATGGAAACATATCCGTTATTAACACCTACGAAAGATAACAATGATGAAATATCAAGATTCCCCCAAATATCGGCATAAATATCTTGAGTCTGGTTGTCACTACTGCGTACGACTTGTATTAACGGTCCTGTATAAGCCGCTCTTAATTGCCTTAACGAATATGCTATAGTAGCATTTTCCACGAAATCCAAAATAAATTCATTTTTCGCTGTCAAACCTATAGTTGGGAATGCTACTGTTCCTGTCTGCCAGCCTGATGCTGCCGCTAAATTGTATGTTATTGCATCAAAACTTCTTATTCCGCTATTGTTTAAAATCGCATCCACAGCTGTTTTATCTACTCCAGTTATAACTATTGTCGCACTCGTAGAGCTTTCCGGTGTCGAATTTGCTGTTGCAGATGTCAATGTAACCGTTGAGCTTCCCTGACCTGTCACTGTCAGCTTGGTTACATCAATTGTTGATGATGTGTTAAAGTTAAGCCCTGTTAATACCAAATTGCCGGTTGGCGGTAGTAGGTTGCACTGCTGATCACTCCTGCAGCATCACTTCTTTACGCCTCAACTATTTCGTACTCCATTAAGCTGCCAGCCTAAAACTGTGGCTACACCTTGTATAATGTCAAATCAGGAGCAATCGTTCCATCTTGAGTCAAAATCTTCATCCACCGCTGTTTTATCTTCTCCGGCTATAACCGCTGTTGCACTCGTAGAGCTTGACGGTGTCGGATTTGCTGTAGCCCCAGAGTCAATGTAACTGTTGAACCTCCCTGCCCTGTCACTGTCAGCTTGGTTACATCAATTGTTGATGATGTGTTAAAGTTCATCCCTGTTAACACCAAATTGCCAGTTAATACGTCGTACGTCGCACTGCTTATTACTGGCGCAGCGTTGTCTACCGTTACACCTACTATTAGAACTGGTAGCCGCTCCTATTCGCCAGCCCATTGCTGCTGTTATATTGTATATATTTGAGTCAGGTGCAGTTGTTCCGTCTTTAGTCAAAATCATATTCACTGCTGTTTGGTCTGCCTCCGACATGACCACTGTTGCACTTGTAGTGTTCACAGGGGTTGGGTTTGATGTCGCAGATGTCAACGTATATGTTGATCCTCCTTGTCCTGTTATCGTCAGCGTTACATCTATTGTTGATGATGCATTGAAGTTCATCCCCGTCAATACCAAATTACCGGTTGATGCATCGTATACTGCACTGTTTATCACTTCTGCCGCACTGTTTATCACTTCTGAAGTATTACTCGCTGTTATTCCATAACAATAACTCCTTTGGTTCTTATATATCATTATTCTTTGTGTATCATTAATATCTGTCGTATTAAATATAATAAACTCAGGCACAACATCATTTATGTTGTCTCCTATTTGAAGTTCAATGATATAAAGGTGCATGATTTGTTGTCGAAGTAAGTCCTGCAGAATTTGTAAAAATACTTTTCAGACCATTTATCTCATCATAACTAGATCTTGTATTATTGATATATCCTGATATATTCAACATTGCATTCTCGTGACTGCGGCTATATATGCTTGATCAAACGCAATACCAGTATTACCGCTATATACTATACAAAAAGCAGCCTCTGTTAAAGTATGATTAATGGCGGATAGCCAAATTGTGTTAATAATCAAATTGAATCCCTGGCCAACCATCATTCATAGTCATATATCCATTCTAGCAATATAAG
>CAVYEU010000092.1:0-20913 GCA_963767415.1 uncultured Eubacteriales bacterium | reverse complement strand
TTGACACTTTTCAACAACTAGACTACGTATTGCTATAACTAACGTAAATTTTGACTTTAATCGAATTGATGAACTTATCACAAAAGTATCAAATATAAAAGAAAATCTAGCTATTTCAGAAAAGTTTCCTCCAGAAAAACTTTGGAGCGGGAATACGGATATAGTATCTTTGAGATCAACACTTCTTCTTGGGATACGTGGAATGGCAGCATACGCGTGGCATGCACATGTCTTGGGTAAAACAAATTCTGAAGTTACTAACTGGTTTTACAAAGGCATGAAAGCTCTTGGAGAGGAACATAGTCTTGAAGAATGGATTGGTCTTTTAATGGAATTTGGACACATGAATTTAGAATGTATGAAATTATTGGATGAAGCAAATACTTCAACATATGGACATCCAGTACCAACAAAGGTGATGACAAGCATTGAAAAAGGACCATTTATTGTTATCTCAGGGCATGATTTATTAGACTTAGAACAGCTTTTAGAACAAACTGAAGGAAAATGTATAAATATATATACTCATGGAGAGATGCTTCCTGCACATGGATATCCTAAACTTAATAAGTATTCTCACTTAAAAGGAAACTTTGGAACTGCATGGCAAAATCAACAAAAGGAATTTGACAACATTCCCGCTCCAATTTTGTTTACAACTAATTGTCTAATGCCTCCAAAAGCAAGTTATGCAGATAGAGTATTTACAACTAGTGTTGTAGGATACCCTGAAATTCAACACATACCAGAATCAGAAAATGGTGTCAAAGATTTTTCACTAGTAATTCAGAAAGCATTAGAACTTGGTGGATATTTTGAAAATAAACAATTTACAGGCATAAATGGTGGTTCGTGGCTTTTTACTGGATTCGCTAGAAACACAGTCTTAAGCGTTGCAGATAAAGTTATAGGGGCTGTTAAAAACGGAGCCATTAAGCACTTCTTTCTTGTTGGTGGATGCGATGGGGCAAAACCTGGGAGAAATTATTACACTGAATTTGTTCAAAGAACTCCTAAAGATACTGTTATACTAACACTTGCGTGTGGGAAATTCCGCTTCAATGATCTAGATATAGGCGAAATTGGTGGACTTCCTCGTATTATGGATATGGGACAATGCAATGATGCTTATTCAGCTATACAAGTTGCTTTAGCCTTAGCAAATGCATTTAATTGCAGTGTCAATGATTTGCCACTAACACTTGTACTTTCATGGTATGAACAAAAAGCAGTTTGTATTCTGTTAACTTTATTAGCATTAGGTATTAAGAATATTTACCTTGGTCCAACACTTCCGGCATTTATATCATCTAATGTATTAAATGTTTTAGTAGATAAATTTAATATTAAGATAATTACAACACCTAAAGAAGATTTGAAGGCAATTCTTGGATAAAAAATGCTACGTTATAAATATTAATAATTAACCGAGAGTAGTAAAATTACTACCTCGGTTTCTATTTTTCTAATTTAAAAGACAAGGTGACGGTTCTTTTGTCTGAACGTATCATTCAGACAAAAGAACCGTCACCTTGTACTTTTGTGAAGCACAAAAGAGATTTTTAATCTTCATATTTATACTAAAAAATGATATAAAAATAATGTTAACTTTTGCATTTTAGGTTTTTATAATATTAAAATAAATCTTGATATTTATACTAAAAAATGATATAAAAATAATGTTAACTTTTGCATTTTAGGTTTTTATAATATTAAAATAAATGCTGATATTATTTTTTAAAAAATAAAAATATTTTAATTAATATGCCTAAATGTTTTAAATTTATTATTAAAATTTAAGGAAGGAATGATTAAAATTATGGCAAGACTAATCGATGCTTTGAAACGAAAAGCTGATATCAACGAAATTAGACAATTAATAAAAGGTGGTTGTTTTTCTACAGATGCAAATGTAAATGCACATGAAGAAGGATATTCTGTCTTAATGCATGCAGTTAAGAATCATGCATCTAAAGAAGTTGTTGCATATCTTATAATGAAAGGCGCAAGAATAGATGATGTATCAACTAATGAGGAAACCAAAGAAATTGCAACTCATAAAACTGCATTAATGTTAGCTGTTTGCGATGAAAATACTGATCTGGTTACAACATTAATAGATCAAGGACATGCTAGTCTTGAAATTAAATCTAGTTCAGGAATGACAGCACTATTATATGCAGTACCAGATGGGCATACTGACATTGTTAATGCTCTTTTGGTTAGGGCGCTAATATTAAATGTATGCAAAATAGATGGATGGACAGCTTTAATGTTAGCAGCCGCAAATGGACATACAGATATTGTTAAAGTTCTTTTGGCTAATGGCGCTAATATTAATGCTATTAATGAAAATGGAAATACAGCTTTGATGATGGCAGCACAAAAAGGACATGCTTATATTTTTAATGCTCTTTTGGCTAAAAACGCTAATATTAATGCTATTAATGAAAATGGAAATACAGCTTTAATGATGGCAGCACAAAAAGGAAATAATGCACCAATATTTTTAAGGCTCTTTTGGTTAGTGGTGCTAATATTAATGCTATTAATGGAGATGGTTGGACAGCTTTAATCATAGCAGCCGCAAATGGGCATACAGACATTGTTAATTCTCTTTTGGCTAATGACGCTAATGTTGATGCTATTGATAAAGATGGAGAGACAGCTTTAATGAGCAGCCGCAAATGGACATACAACTATTGTTAATGCTCTTTTGGCTAAATACCCTAATATTGATGCTACAAATAATAATGGATTTACAGCTTTAATGATAGCAGCTGTAGGAGTACATATAGACATTGTTAAGGCTCTTTTGGTTAGTGGTGCTAATATTAATGCTATTAATAAAGAAGATGGTTGGACAGCTTTAATGATAGCAGCCGCAACAGGGCATACAGATATTGTTAATGCTCTTTTAGCTCAAAATCATAATGTTATTAATGCTCAGAATAAGTTTGGAGCAACAGCTTTATATATTGCAGTAGAAAATGAACATCCTGATACTGTTAATGCTCTTTTGGATCAGGGCGCTAATACTGAAGTTAGACAAAATAATGGATGGACAGCTTTAATGATGGCAGCCGCAAATGGACATACAGATATTGTTAATGCTCTTTTGGCTAAAAACCCTAATATTAATGCTAATCAATGAGTTTGGAGATACAGCTTTAATGTTAGCAGCAGAAGAAGGACATACAGAAGCTGTTAATGCTCTTTTGGTTAATGGTGCTAATATTAATGCTATTAATAAAGATGGTTGGACAGCTTTAATGATAGCAGCCCAAAAGGACATACTGATATTGTTAATGCTCTTTTAGCTAAAAACCCTAATATTATTAATGATCAAAATAAGTTTGGAGCAACAGCTTTATATGTTGCAGTAGAAAATGGAACACCCCGATACTGTAAATGCTCTTTTGAATCAGGGCGCTAATACTGAAATTAATGGCAAAATAATGGATAACCGCTTTAATGTTTGCAGCACAAAAAGGACATACTTATATTTTTAATGCTCTTTTAGCTAAAAACCCTAATATTATTAATGCTCAGAATAATGAAGGAGGGACAGCTTTAATGATTGCAGTAGAAAATGAACACCCCGATACTGTAAATGCTCTTTTGAATCAGGGCGCTAATACTGAAATTAGGCAAAATAATGGATGGACAGCTTTAATGTTTGCAGCACAAAAAGGACATGCTTATATTTTTAATGCTCTTTTAGCTAAAAACCCTAATATTATTAATGCTCAGGATAATGAAGGATGGACAGCTTTAATGATTGCAGCAGAACATGGACATACAGGTATTGTTAATACTCTTTTACAAAGAGGTGCTAATCTAATATTAGAAATAATAATGGAGAAATGCTTTTCATATAGCTTTACGTAAAGACCACAACGAAGTTCATATGGCTATATTTAGGGCATCAATAAATATAGTAACACCGAGTCGACCCATATTTTCACCTTCATTATTACCCTTACCAGAAAACTACTTTGCTGCCAATTTGCCACTTTGGTCCTTAGATAATCCAAGACAAAGACGAGACTTTTTTACCGTCAATCCATGATGACAATCCTGCTTATGTAGAAGTAACAAAATTTCAGAAGAGCTTAATGCATCAGGATCCAGTATAATATTAAAATACGATGAGATGATGATCAAAAAAGACAAGTGATATATATCACTTGTCTTTTTTTAGATCATCATCTTAATTCTATTTTTTAACTCTACATTCATTCGAAGCCCGTATAAAGTCTTTAAATATTGGATGAGGTCTATTGGGTCGAGATTTAAATTCTGGGTAAAAAATGATATAAAAATAATGTTAACTTTTGCATTTTAGATATTGATAACATTAAAATAAATTCTGATATTATTCTTTTAAAAAATAAGAAAAAAATATTTTAATTATATTTAATATACTCAAATGTTTAAATTTATTATTAAAATTTAAGGAGGAAATGATTAAATTATGTCTAGACTAATCGATGCTTTAAAACGGAATGCTGGTATCAACGAAATCAAACAACTAATAAAAGGTAGTTCTTCTTCTACAGGTGAAGATATGAATGCACGTGATGAAGGATATACTGTCTTAATGCATGCAGTTAAGAAGCATGCATCTAAAGAGATTGCTGCATATCTTATAAAGAAAGGCACTAGAGTAAATGATGTATCAACTAATGATAATGAAGCAATCGATGAATTTACAAATCATAAAACTGCATTAATGTTAGCTGTTATCGATGGAAATATTGATCTGGTTAAAACATTAATAGATCATTCTTGGACTTTATCTAAGTAATAATCAAGTACACTTGTTATTTCATTTAGAATATTACAGTTGCTTTCCACGTAAAAACATTTTTACTCATTTTATAAATTAACCTCCTCTTTATTATACATTTTGTCTGTTATAATACCATATAAACTTCATTATATGATATAATTATAACTGTTGTCCGAAAATTAAATACCTGGAGGTTTTTATGAATAACCTGGTCGAAATACTTGATATTCTTAAGAATAAAAAAGGAAGTTTCAAAGGAAAGTATTATATTCCGAGTATTTGGGCTGATTCAAGTTTTACCTCTTTTTCTACAAATAGAAACCAAAGCGATGAGATCATGGTGAACCCTTATGAGTTTATAACCTACAGTATAGAAAAAAATATCCTTTCGTGCGCAAATAAAAATATTAATTATCTTCCTTCGATTGATATAAAATCAACTAAGATGCCTGACTTAAGCCGTTCAGTTATTTACAGCATACTGCCTAGAATGTTTACTGCATGGGATCATTATAAAAAAAATGACCTAATTTCTGGGTCATTTATTAAATGCATATGCCTACTCCCCTATTTAAAAAATTTAGGGGTCAATATTATTTATCTTCTCCCGATCTTTGAATACAGTGATAAATATAAAAAAGGAGAACTAGGTAGATCCTTATGCAATAAAAAATATTTATAAGATAGATAGAAACCTGCATGATTCTCTTATAGGAGAAAATTCAGATGAATATATAGACAAAGAATTCAGTGCATTTGTTGAAGCATGCCATATTCTTGGTATTCGAGTTATGCTTGATTTTGTCTTCCGCACATGTGCTAGGGATAATGATCTGATCACAAATCATCCTGATTGGTTCTATTGGATTGATAACTCTAAAAATGAAACCTTCCATGCATTAGATGTTGATAATGAAGATTCTCAAACAATCATTAGCAATAGATCAATCAAAAGTTTATATAAGACTCCTCTTCTGCATGAATACCTTGCGTCTTTTTGCCCTGATCCGAAATCAACTGATTTACTAAAATGGGATAATCTGGTTTTAACAAATAAAACTACATTCAATAATATTCTAGATATAATCCAAGGAGAGTACAATATAACAACTGTCCCAGGTTTTTCAGATGTTTTAAACGATACACAACCGCCATGGTCTGATATTACATTCTTTAGATTCTATTTCGATTTAAATAAGAAAGTACAAAGACTTCTAAATAAAGATATGAACTATCCTCCATTCATTTTACAAGATGGAATAAAATCAAGTCTTTTCCCTGGAACCAAAGAAAACAAAGAATTATTCAACTACATTTTGGAAGTAATCCCCTACTACCAAAACAATTTTGGTATAGATGGCGCAAGAATTGATATGTCACATGCACTACCTGAAGAACTAAATAATGACATAATTGCTAAGTGCAAAAAAAATAATCCAAACTTTATATTATTTTCAGAAGAGTTTAATCCTAAAAACTCAAACAAAGTTAAAAATGAAGGCTATCACATGATATGCGGTAGTTTCTGGGCACTTTACAGAGATTTTGGAAAAACAAATTTCCCTAAAAGACTCAAAACTGATATTTCAAATACTTATCTTCCAATAACAGCTTCACCAGAAACACCAGACACTCCAAGGATTTCAACAATTATTAAAGATGAAAATAAACTGCATTCAATAATATTTTTAAATTTTCTACTTCCTAATACAGTTCCATTCTTAAATAATGGACTAGAAATTAATGAAGCTCAACCAATGAACCTGGGTTTAGGTAATACATTAGAAGGAAAATATGTTTTACCAAAGTCTGATCCAATGTATGGGAAACTAGCATTTTTTGATAATTATATGCTTCATTGGACAAATTCAGATAATTCATTAGTGCAAAAGTATATAGTAAATGCTTTAGCAATAAGAAAAAAATACTTTAAAATAATTTCATCAATAGATAATTTTTATATAGACAATGTAACAATAAATAAGACTAAATGCTTAATACTAAGGGCATTTAGTAAAGATCAATTGAAAGAATTAATTCTAATTATAAATTGTTCAAATAAAGTATTGAATATTAAAGATCTGTCTTTTGATTTAATAAACAATAGTTTTAAAACACCAAACAGTATTAAAAGAAGTATTAGGTATATATATTTAAATAAGAAGCTTATCACAAGTCAAACTATCAAAATAGTTAATCTAATCGTAGATCCATGGGATTTAATTATTTTTGAGGTTAGGCATAATTAATTTGGAGGAACCTATGAAAAGAAGATTTATAAAAACACAATTTATTTTTACTCTGCTTATATTGATAAGCCTTACTGGATTTTTTATATTTAAAATCATTGACAATAATTTTTCTCTTCTAAGTTATATAAATAATTCTGTAGATTCTAATAATGCTAATCCTAATTCAAAAATCACACCTGATTCAAATAAAGATGTGATTCAAGATTCCGTTGTTTTAGGAATTGTTGAAGCTTATAATAATGCAGCCTTCTCAAAAGATTGGGGTAATGCTTTGAAATATTTAGGAGGCGAAGCTAAAAAATCTTTTGGTACAGTAATTTCAGACTCTGCATCAAACAGATTTATTTTACTAAATCAATCAAATGTATTAAAAACGCAGGGTGAAGAATTGTGTGTTATTACTTCAACGCTTGATATAGAAACTATTATATCTAATGGCAAAATCACACTCGATAGAAACTTAGTACAATACTACTTAAGAAATTTTAGCGAATGGAGAATTATAAAAACCGAAGCCTTAAAGCCTGAGTATACAAAAAAACTTGAAACAGATTCCACTACTGAAGATGTACAAGAAATTAATAAACTTTTGAAAGATTATATTTCGAAATGTTCGACTGGTAATTCTGAAGGTCTTCTGGATTGTTTTACTGGAAATTATTCAAAATCTCAAAAAAACATTAATATAAACCCTAACGTTAAACAAAATATAGTATTCATCGATATAGAAACTTTAGGAGGAAACAGTAAAGAAAAATTTGTGTTCTTTGAATATATGAATAATAATAACAGAATCCAATCAACATTGTATTTAGTTAAAATAAAAGAAAAATGGCTAATCAGCGATCAGATCAGTTAATTTATCATATACTGAACTAGGTTTCAAAATAACATTTTTGAAACCGTTAGTGCATGTTAATACTTGCTTCATTAAAAAAATTATTACCTTGGCAAGTATAAATAATAAAAAAATAAATATATTTGAATATAGGAACAGCTAAATAATAAATTCCAATTCTTAAAGCTGATCTTGAATTTCATATTATTATATAATATATTTATATACTGTACTAGATCACAAAATCACATTTTTGTGACCGTCAGTACATGTTAATACTTGCCTCAATAATAAAATTATTACTTTTGCAAGTATAAACGTTGATGAGTAAAAAATGACGGAGGCAATTATTACTTTTATGCAAACTGAACCCGTACTTCAAGCTAAAAAAAGAAAGAAAATAAAACTAGGGAAAATTCTAGTTTTGGTATTTTTTATATTATATCTACCTTCATTATTTATGCTAGTTTTTGGCAAAAATGTCAAGATTGGTATGCTTATGTATGGCAATATTGAAGATTCACTAAATACTGAAGGCTATTTTGTAAGAAATGAAGAAGTGTACAAATCACCCTTTAAAGGTAAGTTTGTTCCTGATATCTCAGAGGGTGAAAAGGTATCGGCTAAATCAAGAGCAGGAGTTGTTGTAAAAGATTCCTCGCAAGATTTATTGAATGAAATAAAAAATATTGATTTAGATATGATAAGATTACAAAAAAATAGAGAATTAAATAATGATATTTTCTCAAAAGATATTCAAAAAATTGATGATGACATAGTTTCGGATTTACTGATATTCTCAAGACAGCTAAATAATAATAATTATTCAAACCTAAAAAAAGCAAGATCGAATATTGATCATCTGATTCAAAAAAAGGCTTCTGTAATAAGAGACTTAGGGGGATCTGATGTTTATTTAAATGACCTGAAGAGCAAGAAGGACAAGCTTGCTGAAAAAATAAGTTTAAATACTTACGAACTTATAGCTAATTCATCTGGTATTGTTATGTTTTCGATAGATGAGTATGAAAGTGTACTTACTCCTGGGTGTATAAAAAATCTTACATATAATGATTTAGAAAAAATAAATGTAATAAGGTCAAGCTCAGATAGTGAAAACTTAATAACAGATCCCAGAAAACCTTTTCTGAAGCTTATAAAAGATATTGATTATTATATACTGTTTGTATTAAATAGTCATGAACAAGAAGATCTCAAGGTAGATGATTGTGTTAAAATTAGAATAAATGATATTGACAAAACTTTTGATGGAGTAATTGATTATAAATCAAACGAACAGCAGGGCAACTTTATTTACTCAATTAAGCTTGATAAAGGGCTATATGAATCCGCCAAAATTAGATTGGCTAATATTGATGTCATCAAAAACTTAAATTCTGGTTTAAAAATACCTAAAAAAAGCATATTAAATCTAGATGTACTTAATAAAACCGGAAGAATCATATTGTTAAAATCAAATCGTGCTAAATTTACTGAAGTTTCTATTGTTTGTACTGATAATGAGTATGCTATTATTAATTCCAAAGAAAGTGACCTTAGAAACGAGGTAAATCTATATAGCAAATTCATATTAAATCCTAAAAATATTCAAGAAGGGCAGATAATAGACTAATGATAAATGACTCAAGTTCATATCTTATTTTAGAAAATATGAGAATCCTTCAAGATAAAATAGAATTATTGGCCAGATATAGCAATAGAATATTAGATGATATTACGATCGTTGCCGTAACAAAAACTATTGATGTCAAACGGATAAAAATTTTATATAATGCTGGATTTAGAAATTTTGGTGAAAATAAGGTTCAGGAATTGTGTAATAAGTACGATAGATTAGGTAGAAATTGTATTTGGCATTTTATTGGGCATTTACAGACCAATAAAGTAAAGTATATAATAGATAAAGTAAAAATAATACATTCATTAGATAGAATAGAATTAGCATTAGAAATTCAAAAAAGAATACAGAAGATAAACAAGATAATGGAGGTATTGATTCAGGTTAATATTTCAAAAGAACCAACAAAGTTTGGTATTTCCCAAGAAAGTGTTTTAGATTTTATAAAAAATATTAGTAATTTTCCAAATATAAAAGTAAAAGGATTGATGACAATTGCTCCTTTTACAAGTGATAAAAAAAGAGTCAGTTGATATTTCGAGATTTAAATAAATTGTCTATTGACATAAAAAAGGAAAATATTAATAATATAGATATGCAATTTTTATCAATGGGTATGAGTAATGATTTCGATATGGCAATTGAAGAAGGTTCTAATATTATTAGAATTGGAACAGCTATTTTTGGTAATAGAAGTAAGACTCAATAAGTATACAAGTTATTGTGCTTAATATTAATCTATTTAAGTAAAAGGATTCTTTAAAATAAGAGGAGGGATTGTTATGGCAACACTATTAAATAAAGTTATGAATTTTGTAGGTTGGGAAGGTGAAGATGAGGAAGAATTAGAGGGGGATCAATCTCCCGAGTTCAAGGATGCTATTCGCCAACCTCAATTTATGCAATATGGAAACGGTAAAAAGTATGCAGCAAGTAAAGTAGTAAACATGCATTCTGGGGGTCAAATGAAGGTCGTTATTATGCAACCTGAGAACTTTGAAGATGCTCAAGAAATCTGTGATCATTTAAAAAATAAAAAGCCCGTTGTTATTAATCTCGAAACCTTGGGAAAAGATGATGCACAAAGAATTATCGACTTTTTAAGTGGATCAATATATTCTTTGGACGGTAACATCCAAAAGATAACAAATGGTATATTTATTATCGCACCATTTAATGTAGATATAATGGGAGATTTTAAAGAAGAGCTAAGAAATAAAGGCGTATTTCCATGGGTTAAGTAAGATTAAGTTAAAATAGGAGGTTACATGGTCATAAATAATCTTCTCTTTAAGGCAATAAATTATTTATTGGTATTTATTGAATTTGCGATTATAGCAAGAGTTATTTTTTCTTTTATTCAAATCAAAAAATATACTGCTATAATAAAATTTATTTTTAAAACTACTGAACCGATATTGTGCCCAATCAGAAGAGCTATTAAAAAGTCTCCTATAGGGAATGATTTATTAATAGATTTATCACCCTTGATTGCATTGATTTTAATAAATATTTTAAAACACGTAGTTGCTAGACTATTTTATTAGATTTAATATGTTCTAATTTTGTTTAAGGAGATATGTATATGAATTATACTGCAAACGATATACAGAATATGGTAATAAACAAGGCGCTAATTGGAGGATATAAAGAAGATGCTGTAAATATAATATTAGATAAAATAATTGATGATTATAATCTTTTAATTCATGAGAATATTGAATTAAAAGATAAAATTAATGTATTAAATGAAGGGATCATGCAGTACAAAACCATTGAAGAGTCCTTGAATAATACGCTTTTAATAGCTCAACAAACTGCTGAGGATATTAAGAGAAATGCCCATCAAAAAGCTGAAAATATAGTGAAAGAAGCTGAAATCAGAGCAATTCAAAAAGTATCTGAAGCAAATAACGAAGTTTTAAAAATTAGGTTTGAATACGAAGAACTTAAGAAAAGATTATATGTTTATAAATCTAAATCTGAGTCACTGTTATTATCACAGCTTGAAATTATAAATCAGATATTTAAGGATAAAGAATTAATTGAGAGTCCAAATTAATCCAATGCTTATATTATCTAATTCCACACTACCGATGGCATACCCAAGAAATAGATTTTCCTTCCAAAAATATTGTGCCGAAATAGCATTTTTTAAAAGCTCCTAAACAAAGGAGTTGATAAATAACGAGTTCATGGTTACTGGTCAGACCTCTTAAATTGTCATTGCGAGTATTAACACTGACCAGTAACGCTTCATGATTTTGCCCTATGTATTTTAATAACTCAAGTTGAAAATTACAAATTATATGCATATAATATTTGCATATAATTTAATGTACGTTTTACACCAACTTACTTATTATAATATGGGAAGTATAGGAGACAGATAATATATGATGGGAAAAAATAAAAAAAGATTTAGAGAAAATATAAGTATCAAGGAGAGAGTTCTTTGTATATAAATTTATGCGGTTTGCAAATAAATTATGAAACATATGGAGAAGGGAAAGAATTAATACTTCTACATGGATGGGGTGCGAATATTCAAAGTCTTAATCCGATTATTTTAGAGCTTTCAACATCTTTTAAAGTAATAGCTTTGGACTTCCCAGGTTTTGGTAAGAGCCAGACGCCAAAGACTGTTTGGGGAATTTCAGATTATGCAAGATTAGTAAAAGAACTTATAGATAGGTTATCTATTGATAAGCCTATCATTTTGGGGCACTCTTTCGGAGGGAGAGTCATAATATATTTAACAGGGAAATTTAAGGTTAGTGCCCATAAACTTATATTAGTAGACAGCGCAGGAATAAAACCAAAACGAAGTATAAAATACTATTACAAAGTTTTTATGTTTAAAACTTTTAAAAATATTGTAAAATTAATATTTCCAAAGGATAAAGCTGAAAAAATTATTGAGAATTCAAAAAAAAAGCATGGGTCTAGTGATTATAAAAATGCCTCAGGTATATTAAGACAAATTATGGTTAAGACTGTCAATGAAGATCTTATGAAGTATATGCCAAAGATTGGAGCACCTACGCTATTGATATGGGGAGAGAATGATACAGCAACACCGGTATCTGATGGAAAAATAATGGAAAAGCTTATTCCAGACGCAGGATTAGTAGTTTTAAAAAATGCTGGGCATTTTTCGTATCTTGAAAAATCGTATGAGTTTAACTTAATTGTAAAGAATTTTCTTAGAGAGGATATAGGTGCACCAAAATGAATATTATTTACTTTAATATCATTCTTTTAGCTTATTTTATGTACTTAGGGCTAATATGTAAGAGATATTTGCATATGCTTCAATTGAACTCTTACATGAATCTAAGATATACTCGTTGGTTTAAAAATAGTTTTCGTAATGAAATCGGTGCTAAAAGTTTATTACCAATATTACCGATTGCCTTTTTTATATTAGGACAAAATATTGCTTTTGTTTTAACTTGGGTAATGGCATATGTTTACGTAATTTATAAAAGAAAAGTTGGAAAGGAAAAGAAAAAGTTTGTATTTACTGTAAGAGTGAAAAGGCTATGTATTACGATCTTGGTTCAATGGATTGTATTATATGCTTTAGCACTATATATTTATTTAGATTATAACAGAATTCAATTACTAATATTATTCATATCGATTTATGTTTTAGGAGAATTAAAAATATCATATGTAATTTTAGCAAACACGATAAACTATCCCGTCGAAAAATTAATCAATTTATACTACTATTGGGATGCAAAAAATATATTGCAAAAGAATAAAAAACTTTTAGTAATAGGTATAACTGGAAGCTACGGTAAAACAAGTTCTAAATATATCTTAAGTAGACTTCTTTCTGCTAAGTATAATGTCCTAATGACACCTGAGAGCTATAATACTTTAATGGGTGTAATCAGAACGATCCGTGAACATTTAAAACCAATACATGAAATTTTTGTCGTGGAAATGGGTGCAAAGAAAAATGGAGATATCCGTGAAATATGTCAGTTAGTTAATCCTAAATACGCGCTAATAACTTCTATCGGCTATCAGCACCTTGAAACTTTTAAGAATATTGAAAATATAATCAAAACAAAATATGAATTAGTAAATGAAGTAAAAAATGGAGTTGCATTTTTGAATTTTGAGAATGAATTTATTAAAGAAAAGAAAAGCGATGGTAAATATTTTAGTTATGGTATAAATAATAATTCTTTAAGTTATTGGGCGGAGAATATTATATACAATGAACGGGGCTTACGCTTTATCCTATGTAACTATAAGGGGGAACGAATAGAAATAAAAACGAAATTATTAGGTATACATAATGTTCTTAATATTATATCTGCATGTGCTATTGCTATGGAATTAGGAGTCTTGGCAGATGAAATATGCTATACAGTTAAACAGATACCGCCTGTCCCACATAGATTGGAATTAACAGGCTCGGCATCAGGAATCACTGTTATTGATGATGCATTTAACTCAAATCCGGAAGGTGCTAGTGAAGCTTTAAATGTATTAAGTAAATTTGATAGCCCAATGAGAATCTTGATAACACCCGGAATGGTAGAATTGGGAGAAAAGGAATATGAAGCAAACTATAAATTTGGGAAAAAGGCAGCTGCGTCTTGTGACTATATTATACTTGTAGGTGTTAAAAGGTCGAAACCAATCTTGGAAGGAATTCAAAGCTTAGATTTTTCTAAAGAAAAAGTTTACATTGCAAATAATCTAAATGAGGCACTTGAAAAGATGAAAACTGTAGCAGTTTCGGGAAGTGTTGTTTTACTTGAAAATGATTTGCCAGATAACTATGAATAATTAAAATATGATTAAAGGAGAGATAAAAAATATGAAAGTTAGTGTAGGAGTATTTTTTGGAGGTAGTTCAGTAGAACATGAGATATCAGTAATATCAGCACTACAAGCAATAAATGCAATGGATAAGGAAAAATATGATATTATTCCTATTTATATTGGAAAAGACAGTGTCTTATATACAGGAGAAGATTTAATTAATATTGATAATTATAAAGATATGAATAAATTACTAGGGCTTTGCAGCAAAGTAGCTATTGCAAGAAATGGAGAAGATGTCATAGGCTATCGAAATCCTCCCAAGAAATTTGGTAACAACACTTTATTTAAATTAGATGTTGCTTTCCCAATAATACATGGTACTAATTGTGAGGATGGTACAATTGCAGGTTATTTAGAGCTATTAAAACTGCCATATGTAGGGTCTGATGTATTAGCATCCTCAATTGGAATGGATAAAATAACAACAAAAAACGTTTTGAAAGAAAATAATATACCTGTATTAGATTATTTATCATTTTATTCCAGAGAGTGGCATAGTACCAGCACAGATTTAATTAAAAAAATAGAAAAAGAAATTGGATACCCTGTAATTGTGAAGCCTTCTAATTTGGGGTCAAGTATTGGTATAAAAAAAGCATCTAATAAAAATGAACTTGAAGAGGCAGTTGATCTTGCTTTAATGTTTTCAAATAAAATTATTGCAGAAAAAGCAATAGTTAAACTAAAAGAAGTCAATTGCGCTGTTATAGGTGATTATGAAAAAGCATCTCCATCTATGTGTGAAGAGCCAATAAATACTGATGAGATACTTAGTTACAATGATAAATATATGAGTAAAAGTTCTTCCAAGGGGATGAGTTCTTTAAAAAGAAAATTACCTGCAGAGATTTCGCAGGAGACAGAAAATTATATAAAAGATATTGCAGTAAAAGCATTTAAAGTAATCGGATGTAGTGGTGTTGTAAGAATCGATTTTTTAATTGATATGGATAACGAAAATAAAGTATATGTAAACGAACTTAATACCATTCCAGGTTCATTATCTTTTTATCTTTGGGAAGCTACAGGTAAAACATTTACAGAGCTTTTAGATGAATTGATTTCACTTGCTTTTAAGAGAAATAGAGAAAAGCATCAGTTATTATATTCTTTTAATTCAAATATTTTTTCGATGAAAGGTACAAAAGGGAGTAAGTAGATTAACTTAAAAGAATTGAGGCGTTTTTACTATATGGATTTAACATATTTATATAAACCTATTGAGTCAATAAACATAGACAATAGATGGAAAAAGATAATAATAAATTATGGACTTATTACTATAGAAAAAAATAAATGATTTACAACTAACTATAATGTATAATTACAAACAGGCTGATAATGGAGGTAATCTTATGGGTAATATAATTAGGAAAACAGTATCCGGTTTTATGATGCTTTTGATTGCTATGGGAATATTGATTTTTTTACCTGCATGGACGATTAATTACTTGCAGGCATGGTTTTACCTGCTTACATTTGCTGTTTCAACGATATTAATTACTATATATTTATTTAAAAATGATACGAAGCTTTTGGAGCGGCGGCTTAAAGCAGGTTTAACTGCTGAAAAGAAAAGAGCCAGAAAATTATACAGGCTATAGCAAACATATTCTTCTGTTTAATGTATATTATTGCAGGATTAGATTATCGATTTCATTGGTCAGATGTTTCCATATATATCAGCATATCAGCAGATATTTTTGTTGTATTAGGGTTTTTTATAGTATTTCGAGTATTCAAAGAGAACAGTTATACTTCCTCTACAATTGAAGTAGGTAAAGACCAGAAAGTAATATCAACAGGACCTTATGCGGTAGTACGTCATCCCATGTATTCAGGAGCAATAGTGATGCTGATATTCTCATCCGTAGCATTAGGGTCATATTGGTCATTACTTTGTGTAGCTGCTCTAACCTTTGCTATTATTGCCAGGCTTCTTGATGAAGAAAAGTTCTTATCTAAAAATTTACCGGGGTATTAGGTATTTTATTTAGTTTTTTAGTAAACACAGTGAGTGGTAGCTTTAAGTATAAATTGAAGGCATGAAAGGACAAAATAATTATGAAACTAGGTATTGTAGGTTTGCCAAATGTAGGAAAAAGTACACTGTTTAATGCAATAACAAAAGCGGGGGCAGAGTGTGCTAATTATCCATTTTGTACGATAGAGCCAAACGTCGGAATTGTTTCGGTACCAGATGATAGGTTGAAGGTACTAACAAGCCTATATAAATCAGAAAAAACAATATATGCTACAGTCGAATTTGTTGATATAGCAGGCTTAGTAAAGGGAGCAAGTAAAGGTGAAGGGCTTGGTAATAAGTTTCTATCGCACATTAGAGAGGTCGATGCTATAGTTCATGTTGTCAGGTGTTTTGAAAATGAAAACATTATACATGTTGACGGAACAATAGGACCCATTAGAGATATTGATACGATTAATCTTGAACTTATTCTAGTTGACCTTGAGGTCATTGAAAAACGAATTGACCGTACTCATAAGATGCTAAAATCAGGTGATAAAAAATATTTAGTAGAGGTTGAACTTTACGAAAAGATTAAGACTACACTTGAATCTGGTAACTTGGTTAGGACTATGAGCTTTACTGAGGAAGAGCGTGAATTGGTCAGAGATCTTTTCCTTTTGACAACAAAGCCAGTTATTTATGCTGCAAATATTTCTGAAAATGATATTCTGGATATCGATTCGAATTCTAGGATTAATGATTTAAAAGAATACGCAAATAAAGAAGGCTCAGAGGTTTTAGTGATTTGTGCGAAGATTGAGGAAGAAATTGCTAATCTTGAAGATTCTGAGAAAAATGAATTTTTACAAGAACTTGGTCTACTTGAATCAGGGCTCAATAGATTGATTAAGCAAAGTTATAAGCTTCTTAGGCTTATGAGTTTTTCTAACAGCTGGTCCACAAGAATCGAGAGCTTGGACTATCCCAATCGAAACCAAAGCTCCTAAAGCCGCTGGGAAAATTCATACAGACTTTGAAAGAGGGTTTATCAGGGCTGAGATAGTAAATTACGACAACCTGGTTAAGTGCGGGTCATACAATGCGGCAAAAGAAAAGGGACTTGTTAGTTCTGAGGGAAAGGATTATGTAATGAAAGATGGAGATGTAGTGCTTTTTAGGTTTAATATCTAATTTATAGGAGGCGGACAAAAATGATTATTGTGATGGATACTAATGCCACGAAGAATGAAATAGATAATGTTGAACAAAAACTCATTCAGCTTGACTTTAAGACCCATCCAATTATTGGTGACATAAAGACAGTTATTGGTGCGATTGGAAATAAGAGGTCCTTTAATACAATCGAGATATCATCGATGCCTGGCGTTGACTGCATCGTTCCAATAATGAAACCTTATAAGCTTGCTAGCCGTGAATTAAAAAAAGAACCTTCAATCATAGAGGTTGGAGATGTAAAAATTGGGGGAAAAAAAGTTGTCGTTATAGCTGGACCTTGTGCCATTGAAAATGAAGAGAGCTATGTAAGAACAGCAAAGTTAGTTCATGATGCGGGTGCAAGATTGTTACGTGGCGGTGCATTTAAACCCCGTACTTCTCCTTATGATTTTCAAGGGCTTGAAGAAGATGGCTTAAAGATTATGGCTTCTGCAAGGGAAGAAACTGGACTAGGCTTAGTAACAGAGGTTGTAGATACTAGGGATGTTGAGCTTGTTGCTTTATATGCAGATGTTATTCAAATAGGTACAAGAAATATGCAAAACTTTAGGTTGTTAAAAGAAGTAGGAATGTCAAAAAAAGCTGTTCTTCTTAAGCGCGGTCTGTCATCTACAATCGAAGAATGGCTTATGGCAGCTGAATATATAATTGCTGAAGGCAATCCAAATATTATTTTATGTGAACGAGGAATTTGTACATTTGAACCTTCAACGAGAAATACTGTTGACTTAAGTGCAATACCCGTTATAAAAGAGCTTTCACACCTACCTATAATCGTAGATCCAAGTCATGCAACTGGAACTTGGAGGTATGTGAATTCACTATCCAAAGGTGCTATTGCAACTGGTGCAGATGGATTGATAATTGAGGTGCATCATGAGCCAAATTGTGCTTTATGTGATGGGTCACAATCATTAAAACCAACAAAATTTTATCAATTAATGTGCGAATTAAAGCCTGTCATTCATGCAGTCGATAGGGTTATATAAAGAAAGGGTTAAAAAAGATGAGTAATGTTACTGAGAATTTATCCAATGAAGTGTTCGAAGAGAAAAACGTTTGCAATAATTTCTCATCCTGATGCAGGAAAAACGACTTTAACAGAGAAGTTATTATTATATGGAGGAGCTATTCGACTTGCAGGTTCTGTAAAAGCAAGAAAATCTTAACAATTATGCTGTGTCTGATTGGATGGAGATCGAAAACAAAGGGGTATATCGTTACCTCTAGCGTTATGCAGTTTGAGTATAACAATTTTTATATAAACATATTAGATACACCAGGTCATCAGGATTTTAGTGAAGATACATACAGAACACTTATGGCGGCTGACAGTGCAGTAATGATAATTGACGGTGCAAAAGGTGTAGAGGCCCAAACAATTACTCTTCCATGTATGTAAGTTAAGAGGAATACCGATTTTTACTTTTATTAATAAAATGGATAGAGCAAGTAAGGATCCTTTTTTACTAATGGAAGAAATCGAAAAAGTACTTGGTATTTGCTCGTATCCAATGAATTGGCCAATTGGTGTAGATGGAAATTTTAAAGGTGTTTACAACAGAGCTTTTAAGCAGATTGAACTGTTTCAAAGTGAAAAACATGGTCAGACATCAGTTGTTTCAACCGTTGGTAATATTAGCGATAAAAGCTTTCTAGATTGTTTGGGTGAATATTATCACAAAAAGCTCTGTGATGAGATAGAACTTCTTGATATGGCTGGAGACAGTTTTGATAAGAAAAAGGTTTTAGAGGGGTGAACTGACACCGCTGTTTTTTGGAAGTGCAATGACGAATTTTGGTGTTCAACGATTTTTGGAGGATTATTTGTTTTTAGCACCAAGCCCGGGTATTAAGCCTTCAAATATCGGAGAGATTAATCCTGAAAGTGATAAGTTTTCTGGTTTTATTTTTAAAATCCAAGCAAATATGAATCCAAATCATAGAGATAGGATAGCCTTTATAAGAATTTGCTCAGGAAAATTTAGGCGAGGGATGATGGTTTACCATTACCAAGGTGGAAAAGAGATCAAGTTGGCAGAACCACAACAGTTTATGGCTGCTGAACGTGTTATTATTGAAGAAGCCTATGCTGGTGATATAATTGGTGTGTTCGATCCGGGAATATTTAATATAGGTGATACATTATCCGAGGGGAATAACCAGCTAAGATATGAAGAAATTCCGATTTTCCCCGCAGAGCATTTTGCGAAAGTTATGGCCTCTGATACTATGAAGAGAAAACAGTTTATTAAAGGCATAAATCAGCTATCAGAAGAAGGAGCGATTCAGGTATTTAAGCAAGTCGATGTTGGAGTTGAAGCATTAATTATTGGAGCTGTAGGTGCGTTGCAGTTTGATGTTTTAGAGTATAGATTGAAAAATGAATATGGGGTTGATATTCGTATTCAACACCTATCACATAAATTTGCTCGCTGGATTAAAAATCCAGATTGTGATCCGAAAAAACTAAACCTTACAAGCTCAACAGTGATTATGCATGATAAAGAAGAAAGAAATGTATTGCTATGTGAAAATGAGTGGTCAATTCAATTGATTAAAGATAGGAACAAAGAATTAATTTTGACAGATCTGGTGGGTGTATAAAAAAAACGGGAGGTGTATCTTATGATTCGTAAAATTGGTATTCTAACTGGTGGTGGAGACTGTCCTGGGCTAAATGCAGTATTAAGGGCTGTTGTAAAAACAGCAATTGTAGAACATGGATTTAAGGTCATTGGATTTAAAGATGGTTATAGAGGTTTGGTAAATAATGACTATATTAACATTACTTTAGGAGATGTTAGCGGAATTCTCGATAAAGGGGGGACGATCCTAGGAACATCAAATAGGGACAACCCTTTTAAATTTAAAGTTGAAAACAATGGCAAAACAGAGTATGTTGATATGTCAAAAAAAGTTATTAATGATTTAGATAACTTAGGGGTTGAGTGCTTAGTTGTTATTGGTGGAGATGGAACATTATCAAGCGGAAGAGATTTTTCCAAGCTAGGTCTTAATATAATTGGTGTCCCGAAAACAATTGACAATGATTTATCTGCAACAGATAGAACATTTGGATTTATGACTGCTGTAGATACTGCAACTGATGCGATTGATAAGTTACATTCAACTGCAGAAGCACATCATAGAGTAATGGTGCTTGAAGTTATGGGAAGATATGCAGGGTGGATTGCACTTGAATCAGGTATTGCAGGTGGAGCAGATGTTATTATAATACCTGAAATTCCTTATGAAATTAATAAAATAGCTGAAAAAATAGACGAAAGAAAGAATATAGGTAAAAACTTCAGTATAATTGTTGTTTCAGAG
>CAVYEU010000091.1:0-6223 GCA_963767415.1 uncultured Eubacteriales bacterium | reverse complement strand
TATTGGTACACCCACCATGTTCTGCCAAATCCCCATAACAGTTGTATCAACATCTCCAAGTACGCTTTTGCCCAAGATCTGGGAGCAAGGAGAGAAATTAATCTATTTTTTTAATGCCAAGCAATGCTTTAGAGATCTTGCCAGGCACTCAGCACAGTGCTCCTCTCTATTGCACCTCTACGTGAGAAATGAAATAAGTTACTTAAAGTTTACCCGAAACTTACTCTTTTCCAGGTAAACCTGTAATATATCACGGCAATCTCCCAAGAAAAAATATTCTTTCCTAAGGAAATGATTTATATGCAAAGTGGTAAAAAAGAAGGTAATAATTTGTGGGAAAATATTTTTAATTCTAGCATAGAAAGTACAAACATTGAAAAAACTTTCCAAGAAACATTCCAAACAGATATTATCCCACAATTGTATTTGAAGAAAATATGACTAAAGAAGATGCTTTTAATTGGTTAAGAAATGTTATGAATACAGTAGTTATAAGAAGCAAAAATTATTATTCATGATGATATGGAGGAAAATTCCTGATATTAGTCAGAGTCCGGAGAGCAACAAATTAATTTAAATCTGTGCTTTAAAAAATTTAGAAGAATTATTTGTTAAAAAATATTACTAGATATTATGAGTATTTATAACACTTTAAAATATATAGTTAACAAATTCGAGTTAAATAATAGAATTGTTCTTAATATAGTGAATAATTGGAATTCTGATTTGATTAAGAATTCGTTGTATAAACTTGTTGAAATTGATAAAATTAGTGAAAATCATCAATATAATAAAGAATCTCAAGAAATTCTTAAAAACTTCATTGTTCCAAAATTGCAAAAGTTTTGGGCAATAATACCACAGAATAACTACGAAGGCAAAGAAAAATATATAGAATAAGAAATAAAATAGAGACACAAATAGATACATCAATTCCTAGAAATGGTGAAAAAAATTATAATCCTACAGAACTTTCAAGAAATTGATGCTCAGTTTAAAAGAATTAATGAAATACTATTTAATAAGCAAACAATAAATGTTACAGAACTTTACACGGCTATAAAAAGGATAGCTGAATTATATGCTCATTTAAACATCATGATCCAAAAAATAAGCAAACTGTTTTTTCTATGTTACTTAATAATTGGTATCAAAAACTAAATATACTACTGCAAACTGGAGCACTATCACTAACAGAAAGAGCATCAACAGCATACAGCTACCCATCAATAGTAGTAACACCATCGTCACCATCGTTACCAGGAGCACCACGAACATCAGTACCATCAGTACCATCAGCACCATCAGCACCATCAGCACCATCAGCACCATCAGCACCAATGATGAATCAGGAAGAAATATTGGAGTATTATTTTTCAGCACCATCAGCACCATCAGCACCAATGATGAATCAGGAAGAAATATTGGAGTATTATTTAGAAAAGATGACAGGGGACGGTTCTTTAAGGCGTCAATCGGAAGTTTTTCGCGGCAAATAAGAAGAACCCTACGTGTTCAGATGACAGGGGACGGTTCCTTGACACACGCGTGCGTGTGTCAAGAAGCGTCCCCTTGTCATCCACAAAAAGTTTGGAGGTATGATTATGCAAGAAGTCTTTGATTCTTCCCAGTCTTTAGAAGATGTCCAGCTTGTTGATGCAGCTAAAAGAGGAGACATAGACAAAGTCAATGCTCTTTTGGTTAAAGGTGCTAATGTTAAGGCTAAAAACCTGAATGGAGAGACTGCTTTAATGTTTGCTGCTAGAGAAGGACATACAGATATTGTTGATATGCTTATTAGCAAAGGTGCTAATATTGAGGCTAAAAACAGTTTTGGAGAGACTGCTTTAATGCATGCTGCTCTTAATGGACATACAGATACTGCCAAAATGCTTATTAGCAAGGGTGCTGGTGTTAATGTTATAGACTATAATGGATGGACTGTTTTAATGTATGCTGTTTTTGAAGGACATACAGATATTGCCAAAATGCTTATTAGCGAGGGTGCTAATATTGATGCTAAAAACAATGATGGATGGACTGCTTTAATGCGTGCTGTTGAAAAAGGACATACAGATACTACCAAAATGCTTATTAGCGAGGGTGCTAATATTGATGCTAAAAACAATGATGGATGGACTGCTTTAATGTATGCTATTAAAAAAGCACATACAGTACATACTGCTGATATGTTTATTCGTGTAGGAGCTGATTTAACAGGTGCAAACTTAGCAAGAATAGATTTATTTGATATTAATGCTCAAAAACAAATTGAGTTGATGTGTACTTACGCAAACAAAAGTTTCTGAAGCTCAAACTACTTTAAATAACCTATTATCAGATGAGATGAAAAGATAAGATATCTCAGATAAGGAATAAAGTGGATAAAATTTCTAAATCAGAAATGCCAGTAGACGAAAAACGGAAAGAATTAGGCAAAATAAATAGACAATTATTAAGATTGGTATATCTTGACGTTACTCCAGAGAAACTGCAAGAAGAAAAGTCAAAGGCTGAAACCATTCTTGATAATACTCTTGCTTCTAAGCTTAATTCAGAAGTGGGTATTATAATGGATTTCGCAGATAGTCTAAGAAGTCAGGTTGAAGGGATATTGTCTGATATTCCTGTAGTCCCGGTAGTACCAACTGTAGGACCCAATTTACCTTCAGGAACATCACCAACATTAGGAGTTAGAGTACCTGTGGCACAACCTATGCCGCAGGCACCTAGTGCACCTTCAAGGACAACACCGTAAAATACAGAATACCGACAGACTAGAAATTTCTAGTCTGTTTTTTGCGCAAATTCCATGTAAGGGGGTCTTATTATGGGAACGGGCGAAAATGAAGCGATAAGGGAGAGATATTAAGATGACAGGGGACGGTTCCTTGACACACGCGCACGCGTGCGTGTGTCAAGGAACCTTCCCCTGAATCACTTATTATTGGTCTGTTTTTTAATAAATTGAAGAACCAATTATTTGGATCATCTATATATAACCCTCGAATGGCTAATTTTATCAACTCATCATTATAAAGCTTGGTTAGCTCTCCTTTTAGATCCAACCTGCGTGAATTATCTAAATTAGCATATTCTATCATTATTTCTTGTATCGCATTAGGCCATATGACTGCATCAATACCGTTAATTCCTGTTTTGCTTATAGTCTTATTCTTATATATATTCACATACTCAATTATTGCTTGGGTATATGCAATTGATTTTGCTGAATAAGTCTTATCTTTTTCACTTACGTCAAGCCCAAGCTTTGCATAAATAGAATTTAGTAACTTTATATCTGATTCATTATTACCTGTACCAAAATCACTTATTATTGGTCTATTTTTTAATAAATTGAAGAACCAATTATTTGGATCATCTATACCTACCCCCCGAATAGCTAATATTATCAGTGCTTCTTCAGGGGTAAGCTTTCTTATTGTTGCCTTTTGGCTTTTTTCATCAAACTCAGTAATTATTTTGCCATAAACATCCATCAAATGCCTTATTTTTACTTTACTCCTTGTGTTGTCAGAAAATTCAGTCAAAAGTACACTTTTATTTTCACCCTCAAACTGAACCTCTACACCTTCAGGCTTACCTATGCTAATTATTTTACCGTTTAGCTTGGTTATGACATCATTAATCGGCGCATATATTCTATCGTCTATTAATACAGCTCCATCAATATTTGAACCGCATACTTCTAGAACAACTGTATTCTTGACTAATACCTTTCCTTGTTTAAATATGAAGTATGCTGGGCTTGTTTTTGATTTTTCACTGTGTACTACATTTACCTTTGCACTTACTATACCATTTACATCTGTCTTCTTTATTGCTCCGTCATCTTTATAGTTTGGGTTATTCTTAGCTGGATCATGTACAATAAACCTTTCTTGACCATCTTCTTTTGTAATACCAGTCAATACTATTAAATGCCCATTATCTGTAAAGTGACCAGCACCAACAGACGCTATTACTATATGGTTTTCATCCTGCAGCGCACTTTTTACCTTTTTTAAATCATCTGTTTCTTCTTCTTCAATATCATACTTTTTAGCGATGTACCCATAAAATCCTTTATCAGTACCTTTTTTATTTGTTCGATAGCCACTACTTACAGCTTGACCTGCCATTACATCAGGTGTAATATTCTCCCCTAAAACTGTTGATAATACCATTGCCATAGCTGTTGGACCACACCCGGAGTTTTTCATCTTTTGTGAGGAGTCATTCATATCTGTATTTGAATAAATACTTTCTGCCCATGCCGGATCTTCTTGCGAAAAATATCTTGCATTAGATATCTGATGTCTGCCGTATGTTTCACCTGAAGATGCTTGATCTTCGCCAATCTCACCGGAGCCTTTATTTTCGTTAGTCCCTTTAGATTCACTTCCTAATAATTGTTTCATTCCTTTATTTAAAACGTTAAATCCACTGACTACGCAATCTGAAGTGGCGGTCAACAAGCCTGAACTTTTAGAATTATTCGAATACTTGTCTGGATCCATGTAATGTCTATCAGTAAATTTAAGACCTGCTCCAATAAGCCTTAACAGTGAATATGTGGATTTATCAAGTTCATCAGCAAAATCCATAGCGATATTCCAGCCTTTTTTTGATGCTGTTTTAATACTGCATATCCCCATAAAGTCTTTTATATTTGCCTCTACCGCATCAGACGCCCCTTTGGACCTTAGTAACTGTACAATATGGTTTAATTTTTTATACTTCGCATAACTTAATGCTGTATTTATTTTTTCACCATCGAGTTTATCAAGCATTTTTTTCTTTTTTTCGTCAGTTCCTGCTTTATCCGAGATCCCCTGTAGAAGCTTTTTAGCAGTTTTTAAATCTTCGTTATATATTGCATACATTAGCTGCGTCACTCGTCTTATGCTTCTAGTTTTGTTATCATAAATTGTAATTCTCTTATTTAATGTTTCTATATTATCATCTATTGCACCCTTCTCTAGCAAAAGACTTGCAGCAGAGCTATCTGTTTTTCGTTCAAATATTCCAAGTTTTGTTACCCTTTTCATCGCATAGTGTAACATACTATTCCCATTAACTCTGACATTTAAATCAACTTTGTTTTCATCAATAATCCGTTTTACTATTTTAAATGAACCTGATTGAACTGCGTGATATAGAGGTGTTTCTCCGTTTTTATTTACTAGATTTAAGTCAGCACCCGCTGATATAAAGGTCTGACACCATCTCATACGAATTTTTCCCAATCGCATAAAAAATCATGGTATTGCCCTTATAATCAGGCTTATCTATGTATTCTCTTATCTCTTCTTTAGACTTACTTTCTATAAATTTCCTAAATTCAGCTGCATTATTTAACTCTAATGCTTTATTTAACTGGGTGTTACTACTTATATTCGCTAAGTGTGTATTTGCGCTATAAATTGACTCATTTACTATTCCAAGCTGTCCGCCGGCACTTATCAGCAAGCTAATATTATCAGTATTCCCGGATGGTGAATTATTTAGTTGCTGAATAGATTGTTTCAATTCTGCCTCTGATAACCCTGCAAGTATATTGAAATCTGCATTATACTTAGGCTTTTGCTCTGCTTGCAAAAACCAATCAATATTTTCAGGCTTAATAAAGTATTTCAATACTGCATAATTAAGAGGTTTTAAACCATATTTGTCCTCTGCATTTACATTTGCACTTTGCAATAAGAGATACTCTAGAATCTCTGTATATCCATACTTTGCTGCAATGTGAAGTAGTGTTGGATTTCTCTCATCTTTTTCATCTCTTACAGAAATGTCTGCACCATTTTTTATTAATGCTTTTACCCCGAAGAGGCTATTGCGTTTTACGGCTTCCAGTAGTTCTAACTTCATTTTTTCTTTATTTTTTACAACTTCTTTTGCAATAATATCCCTAGTTTGTTCATCAGCTACACCCCATACCATTTTATTGCCTTTTGCATTACAAATAGAAACACCTGATTTTATAAGTTCTACTATACATTTTTGACTTTTATGAGCTACAGCAATATGAAGAGGAGTTAAACCACCAGGGGATACTTCCAATGCCATATTAGCAGAATCAGATTTGATCAGATACTTCAACACAACCAGTTATCTACTAAAGCCATAAAGTGTATTGGCTTAAATGAAGGATCAATCTCAGCATCTTCCGGAAGACCTAGCATATTACGAATTGTAGTCTTATCATTTTCAGCGATCT
>CAVYEU010000090.1:0-9779 GCA_963767415.1 uncultured Eubacteriales bacterium | reverse complement strand
ATATGTGTAGAGTTTCATTTATATTCTTATAATTTATAGTATTCATCATAATCTCCTTTATTTTAAAATTTAATGTAAAAAATAAATTGTATCGAGAACGATTTTTTTTGAAATAGTTGAGACATCTTCTTTTGTTATTTTCTCTATTTTTTCAATTATTGAGTCTAACGTATCAGATGTGTTTGTTATACTTTGACTAAGGTAAAAATCAATTACCTGTAATTGATTGTCTTTTAACGACCGTATCCCAGTCTTTATAGCCTTTAAAGTTGATTCATATTCAAAATCAGAAATTTTCCCTTCCTTAATATCTTCTATTTGCTTTAAACAAATATCAATAGTCTTATCTTTTTTATCACAATCAATTCCACTTCCTATTAACATTAGCCCTTTAAATTTTTCGAGTCGAGAAAATACATAATATGCGAGTCCTTCTTTTTCCCGAACATTCATAAAGAGTTTTGAATGTACACCACCACCAAGGACTCCATTAAACACCAATAAAGAGTAATACTCTTTTGAATCTGGGAACACATTTGTTCTAAATCCGAGGCATAGTTTTCCTTGATTTATAGATAATGTTTCAGTGATATTTCTTACTTCTGGTATGTGTCTTTCAATCTGTGGTTTTATTATATCTTTTATTTTAGAACGGTTAAGTGATGATAATTTTTTTATTATATTATTTATCTTAGAGTCTTGAATATTTCCAGTAATATATATACTAATTGGGTTGCTTTCTAGTAATGAGGTATAGTGATCGAAAAGATCAGTATTACTAATCTTTTCTAGATCACTTACCTTTCCATAGTCATAAATTCCAAATGGTTCATCCTGGCACATTTCTTCAAAACACCGTTCTAGCGAGTATGATACCTTATCGTTGATTTTACTTTCTATAAGAGTCTTTATATTAAATTTTTCTTGTTCTAAGTATTCTTGCTTAAATTGACCGTTTTCTAAGTATGGATTTGTTACAACTTCAAGCAAAAAATTAAATGATTTTTCAAAAAGATTAGAATTGTCTCCAGTATAAAAATCATTTATGTATTCAATATAGTATTGCAAAATTTGTTGTTCGCCTTTTTTAGAAACACCACAATCAAAAGTTGCACCGTACAACTCTTCGAGGCATATTGAGATTTCGCGACTAGTATTTAAGGTTCTCGTACCTCTCCTTAGTACTGCAGGAATAAGTGCATTTTTTGATGCATTGTCAGCTGTAAGGTTGTCATGGATGAAGATGTTAATTGTGTTTGTCTTATACTTATCCGTACTTATCTTATATACATCGATACCCTTCGAAGAATACATCTTTATTGGTTCCTGATTAACGTTATTTTGACTTTGCAATAGTTTTCCCTTCTTTCCTTAAAATTTATTTTGATTAACTAATTGGAGTTTTATTCTTTAATTGTGCCTAACCATTACAATATCTTTTTTTATTTGTTCTATTAAATCTTCTTTTGAATCAAATTTCTTTTCATCTCGAATTTTGGAGATGAAAAATATTTCAATATTCTTACCGTATAGATCCCCATTAAAATCCAGTATATGTGTTTCTATACTTATATTATTAGTATTCCCAAAAGTGGGATTATTACCAACATTTGTTATGCTATCGTATAATTTTTTATTGAATAAGGTTTTTGAAGCATATACACCTATTGATGGAAGCAGCAAATAATCTTCAAGATAAAAATTGGCAGTTGGAAATCCAATTGTTTGCCCTATATGACTTCCATGAATCACCTCTCCTCTAATTGAATAGTGCCTTGCAAGGAGACTGAATACTTCATCTAATTTCCCTTCCGAAATTACATTCCTAATCCTAGTACTGCTTACGATATCGCTACCAACTTTAACTGGTGGAAGTACATAAACTCTAAACTTAAGTTTCTCTCCCATATCTTTTAAAAGCGAAATATTTCCTAAACCTTTAAACCCAAATTTATAATTGAATCCACAAATAGCTAATTTTATGTTTAATTTATCAAATAAAATATTTTTCACAAAATCTTCAGGTTTCATTCTTGAGAATACCTCATCAAATTCATCAAAATACAAATAATTCAAATCAGTTTTTGAAAGAAGTTCAATTTTTTTATTTGGTGTTACTAATAGAGGCTTAAACAGCTTTTTCCTTAGGATATGCTCTGGATGCTTCGTAAATGTATATATTAGAGATTTAAGTCCTACAAATTTTGATTCTTCAATAAGAGTATTAATTAATGCCATATGTCCAATATGCAGACCATCGAAGTTACCTAGACCTACACCTGTTGGTTCATTTATTTTATTGTTATTTTGTCCGTAAATTACATCCAAAATATTTCACCTCTTATAAAATATCCTTGGTAAATGTTTCCTTAGTGTAAATAGTATTATAATATTGTTTATTACAAGTTGCAAGAAATAACGAAGGAAACTTATGTCACCTTTTCAAGCCAGAAAAAGTTTGCATAAATTAAATTTGCATAATTAGACTGAGATGTTATACTAATGATTGGAATTTAATTATGCCTATAATAAATTTAAACGAAAGGAAGGTTTTAGAGTATGAAGTTTTATTTAAGAGCAATTGGTTACTTATTTATAAACATTTTATATTTGGGATGTACTTATTTTCTTTTAGGCGCATTAGTAGACCTTATGATACCAGCTATATTTGGTTTAGCAGGGGTAGGCAGTTTTATTGGTTTTGCATTAGGTATCGGATTGGGAATACATAGTGGGATAAAATCTGCTTTTGAAGCAGATAGAATTGATATGATTAATAATTCTGGAGTTATTACTTATGAGCAGTATAAAGAGCGTCAAAAAGAAGTAACTAATGATTTACTAATATCAGGCAGATCTAACCCTAAAGGGAAATTGCATTCTTATTTAAAAAACTTCTTTAAGTAAAGATGTATTGTCAGTAATATTGGATTACAGAATTAGTGATGAGAATGTTACTAAACAAGATTCATTTTTCAAAAAATTAAAAATAGTGTGTTTCTATATATTACCGACAGTAGGCGTTGTAACAGGTTTAGCACATGCTTTATATAGGGCGTCAGATAAATATGCGATTGATCATTGTTCTGACTATGATATAAATGAAGGTAAAGGTGGATACCTAAAATATAAGGAGCATATGCGATTAACTATGGAAGGATTCGCAAAGCTTGGGGAAATCAGGAGCAAAACGGGCAAAAGCATATCTATAGATTGCTTAAGTAAAGAATTAAGTAATGAAATAACAATATTTCTTGACAACTGCGATCGTGCAGAGGATGAGAAGAAAGAAGAGATTAGACTATTAGGAATAAATGTCTTAATAGAGTTAATAAGTTTGTAATTGAGGATGACCCGATTGATATTAGTACACCGCCGCGTCTGCCAAATCCCATAACAGTTGTATCAACATCTCCAAGTACGCTTTTGCCAAGATCTGGGAGCAAGGGAGAAATTATTCTATTTGGAATGCCAAGCAATGCTTTAGAGATCTTGCCAGGCACTCAGCACAGTGCTCCTTCTATTGCACCTTCGTGAGAATGAAATAAGTTACTTAAAGTTTACCCGAAACTTGTGTTTTAGGTAGAATGTAATATATCACGGATTCAGAAAAAATATTATAAAAATATTAAGGAGATGATTTATATGCAAAATGGTGAAAAAAAATCTAATTATTTGTTGGGAAAACCTGTTGTAATTAGTAAACCTGGTGGAGAAAAAACAGGCAAGCTTGCCAAAAAATGCTTCAAGAAACAATTATTCCCAAATTACTGTTGAAAAATATGACCAGTGAAGATGCCTTTAAAATGTTAAAAGAATTTATAAATGAAGAAGTTTTAAAAAACTATAAAACTGTTTTTGAAAATATAGAGCAAGTTCCTGGAATTGGGTACTATGTGACGCCTTTATTAAAAATATTAGAAAATTTATTTGCTAATGAAAAAATAATAGATGTTACAAAAATTTATGAAACCATAAAAGATATAGTTTACTTATTTAAAAAAGATGATCTTTTGGGTAATAATAAAAAAATTGTTTCTGATATACTGATTAATTGGAATTCTTATTTGAATAAGAACTCGTTAGATAAACCTGTTATAATTAGTGAATTTGATGGAACACAAGTTAGAAAAGATTCCCAAAAAATTCTTGAAGAAGATATCATTCCAAAATTGCAAGATTTGGATGGGGCAATTTCTCCACAGAATGTACAACAAATAGAAAATTTACAGGATACAATAAAACAACAAATACGAGCAGCAATAGAAGTTTTAAAAAATATTTCCCAAAATGAACTTCCCAATATTAATAGGAAATTTGATTATTTGTTTAAAAACTTTAATGAAATACTGTTTAATAGTGATAATATAGATGTTACAAAACTTTACAAGGTCATGAGAGATATGGTTAGCGTATTTGGTTTAAATAAGGAAAATGTTCCTGAAGTATTGAAAAATTGGAATGAAAAACTACAACTACAACCTCAACCTGGATTACCAGCAGGAGGAGCACCATCAGCTGCAGGAAGACCAGCAGTAGTACCAGCAGTAGTACCAGCAGTAGTACCAGCAGTAGTACCAGCAGTAGTACCAGCAGTAGCGCCAGTAGAACAACAATTCTACCAACAACTTATACTAGCTGAAGCAACACCAATACCAGCCCGTGAGGAATATGTAGAAAAGGCAAGACCCAAAAATTAAGTACTTAATAACACGTGAGTTTGATAATTTAATAACAAAAGATAAAAATATAAAAACCCACCTAAATCTTTTAAAATGTTCATGTCAACTAAAATAAAAGAGAAGGTGGGATTTTTATACAAGCATTTGTTTGGGACATTTCTTTAAGGCGTCAATCGGAAGTTTTTCGCGGTAAATAAGAAGAACCCTGCGTGTTAGGTAGGGTTCCTCTTATATTGCAGACTCCGCGAAAAATTTTTGATTGCGAAGAAGGATGAAGTCGCGTGTTCAAAGCATTAAATTATTGTAACGCCTGTTTTTGAATTTGATTTTCTAAAATTCTGGGTATTAATTTTTTACTCTTTTTTACTCTGTATATATAATAGATTTTCAATATTTTTTCATCTTGTACATTCTTACCTGTTATGGAATCTATATCCATTATAGCAATATTAATAAATTATTTGAGCTAAAAATATCATTTTATTTGAGAAGGATATATCCATAATATAGCAATAATATCAAATTATTTGAGCAATAAATTTTGAATTTATCGTTTTATTCTAGAAAAAATAAATAACTAAAAATGGCAAAAATTAGTATGTACCCTTTGTCAAGGACATTTTATTTCTATAAGATGACAGGGGACGGTTCCTTGACACACGCGCACGCGTGCGTGTGTCAAGGAACCGTCCCCTGTCATCTATATAAATTTATATTTAATAGGAGAGTAACACAATGTCTATTAGTGGCTGTTTAATAATGTTAGTTTTTTGTGCTTTTCATTGCTTATGATTACACAAAGACTACCAGCTCTACTCGCACTTCCTGCAATAGCAATTCTTATATCAATTATTGCAAGGATTCACTTTAATGATATTTTCGTTAAAATAATTGGGCAGGGTGCAATCAGACTTCAGGTAGCAATAGCTGCATCCATCTTTGGAGCTATTTTAGCTCAGGTTATAACCAAAACTGGTATATCAGATAGAATCATCAAACTTGCATATTTTAACATAGTTATATAGATTGCTGGTTGAGCTACTTATTGAGCTACTTATTGGACTAATAGTTGGACTACTGGTTAGTCTACTAGTCGAGCTAGTAGTTAATCTACTAGATTGACTACTAGATAAAGTACTCATTGGACTACTTGATGAATCCAGCTGTTTATTTGTTACTACTTCCTTATTGCAACCAACAAACATCACTACAGCTATAATAATTATTCTAAATGCTATTCGTTTCATCTTTCATAGCCCTTTCTTACTGAATTATTTTTTTTACTATCCATCATAAAATTATATATTTCTTTTGCCTTGTTCCCCCGAGCTATAGCTTCTGCATCAAGTTAGTGTAAAATTAAAGTAGGAGGGAGAAATAGTAAAAAATAAGAAACAAACCTGCCGATATAGTATTTGGACAAAATACAAAAATATTGGAGGTGTCTCTTATATGGAAAATATTATAGCTGATTTATTCAAAGATTGCATCAAAAAAATTGGGGAAAAAGTTGAAAATTTACTCACAAAAGAAACAAAAATAACAGTAAGCACATGACAGGGGACGGTTCCTTGACACACGCGTGCGTGTGTCAAGGAACCGTCCCCTGTCATCCAAAAAATCAAGATGGAATAAGATTTGAAATTTTTGAAGAAGTTCTATTTGGATATTCTAATGATTCTTGTAAAATTTATAAATTTGTAGAAACATTAAAATCTGATGACTATAATATACGTCACTCTAATTTGGAAGACTTATTCTTAAAAGTAACGGGGAGGAATCTAAATGAATTACAATAAAGACATATCTATGCCATCTAGATTAAAAAGAATACTTAGTGTATGGTACAGACACGTACGAGTATATCGAATTAACATCTATAGCAATTCCATAACCCCTTTGTTAGAAGCATTAATATTTTTAGCTGGATTAGGAATAGGGTTTGGTGCATACATAAAAAGCTTTGGGTCTATTGATTATTTACTATTTTTAGGTAGTGGAATGGTTGGTGTTACTGCAATGTATGCTGCTGCATTTGAGTGCTCATTTGGAACATTTATAAGACTTGATTATGAGAAGATATATGATGGTATTTTAGGTGCTTCAATATCTATAGAAGATATGTTAATTGGAGAAATCCTTTTTGTGGGTACTAAAGGATTTGTTTTTTCATTAGCTACATTGATAGTTACCTGGTTAGTAGGAATAATAACTAGTCCTCTTAGTATTTTTGCAGCCTTCATAGGTATTATAGTAGGTATAATGTTTGGAGTATTATCAATGGCTATTACTTCAGTAGTAAAAAATATTAATCATTTTAATTTTTACTTTACTGGAGTGCTTTCGCCTATGTTCTTTGTTTCAGGAACAACTTTTCCTGTTGAAAATCTCCCATCAATATTTATATATATTGCAAAGATTATGCCTCTATACCACGCAACAGTGTTAATTCGAGCATTTTGTGTGCCAGGAATGATAAATGTAAGTTTGTTATACAATTTACTGTATTGTATTATTTTTATCGTTATCATAGGGTATTTTGCAATCAACGGCATGAAAAGAAGGATGTTAGAGTAAATTGATATTAAAAATAATTTTCAAATTAAGAATTTATTATAGCTAAATTTTTGCTACAATCTATTTGGAGATAAAATCACAGTTTGGTTGGTAATCCAAACGCATAGGAGGAATAACTTTGGGAAAAAAACATTTACTATTACTTTTATTTATTTTTGCAATTTTAATTATAGGATGCGGTCAAGTTAAGCAAATCTCTAATAACAATGTAATTAAGGAAGGTCAAGACTCAAATATTTCGTATGAAGATTTAAGCAAATATTTTTCTGATCATGATGGATGCTTTGTTTTACTTGATGGTTCTAGAAACAATTATACTATTTATAATGAAGCAAAAAGTAATAAACAAGTATCAACTGCTTCTACATTTAAAATAGTCAATTCATTGATAGGTCTTGAAACTAAAGTTCTTGAAGGCGAAGATACAACATTCTCTTATGATACAAATAAGAACTTTTCAAAAAATTGGAATAATAAACTGAATCCAACTCTTAAGTGGGATGGTACTTTATCATTAAAGCAAGCAGCTCCAAATTCCGTTGTTTGGTACTTTCAAGAACTTGCGTCAAGAGTTGGATCTAATAGAATGCAAGAATATATCAACAAATTAGACTATGGAAACAAAGATATTTCAGGAGGAATAACTATATTTTGGTTAGATTCAAGTTTAAAAATATCACCTATAGAACAGGTAGAGTATCTTAAAAGGTTTTATACGTACCAATTACCATGTTCCAAAAAGAATATTGATATAGTGAAATCTTTGTTTATTCTATCAAATGAGAATAATACTGTTTTATTTGGTAAAACCGGAACGGCTACGACTGGTTGGTTTGTAGGCTATGTTGTAAAAAACAATAGTGATGCTTATTATTTTGCTACAAATATTGATGACGTAAATGGAAATAATGCAAAAGAGATAACATTGCAAATATTGAAAGATAAGAGAATATTATGAATAATTACATCAATTCTGGCAAATATGATATTTATACAGAACCACTAAAAATCATCTCCAAACTTTTAGCTTACTCTTATTAAAGATTTTCGAATTTTTCTTTATTATAAAAAATTCTTATTAAAGATTTTCGAGCTTTTCTTAATTATCGCTTGAAAAAATTTTAAGATAACTATGTAATGAGTACACTCTATTTCTACTAAATCCAGTAACTTCTTTTAATATTCTTTTTTCTAGCATACCTTTAATTGCATTATCAATTGTAGGTGTAGTTAACTCTGTAATTTGTTTTAATTGCTTGTTGCTTAACATTGGAGAGTCATAAAAAGCCTGTAGTACTTTCATTGTATTTTCTGGACGTCCTTTTATATCTAAAATATCCCTATTTAATTGAGTTACAAGTTCAATTACCCGTCTAAATTTTGATTTTGCAGTTTTAGCAGTATAAATTGAAGCAGTTAGAAAAAACTTGATCCAATGTTTCAAATCATTTTTATTTCTTACTCTATCCAATCCTTCATAACAGATGACAGGGGACGGTTCCTTGACACACGCACGCGTGTGTCAAGGAACCGTCCCCTGTCATCCCCGTCTGTAAGCAACAAGTTATGTTCTAAATCAATTTTAGCTAAGCGATTTCCTAAGCCGCACTCAATTAGTACAAGTTCAAGAGCTTCTTTTATATCTGCTTTCTTTTTTGCATCAGATGCATCCGGTTTATTACGCATGTATTGATCCTTTTTATTAGAAACAAATATCACTTTTACATCATTACTTAAAAGCAATTGCTTTATTCCACTAATATCTTTGGGAGTTAATTTCCCCTGATCAAAAGTAAACACAACAATATCTATATACTTCAGTTTATCAATAATCTTTTCTTTATAGGCCTCTGCACTTCTTATCTTTCCTGAATGACCAGGAGTATCAACTATTTCTAATCTAGATTTATTAAAATCATATTCTTCTACTTCTTCGGTAGTATCATTATTCCCTGTTCCTTCTCTTGCTACTTTAACTCTTCTATCCGGAATTCGCATATATGGTGGAATTCCACGTATCCTATTAATTATTGATGATTTACCAGAAGTTGTTGTTCCTAGAAAAACAATTCTTATCGGATAGTCTGTAAATATCTTTTTTACACCAGAGATAATCTTTGGTATGACATCATTTTGTCCCAAACTCATATCATGGCTTATTTCTAATACCTGCTTCTCCAAAATTTTTGTTTGATTTTCTATCATTTGTCGAAGTGCTTCATTTACTTGTTTAAACTCAGCTTCTAACTTTTCCAAATCTCTTCTTTCCTTTTCTTCTTCACCTATCACACTTGGCTTAATACCAAATAATTGATATTTTACTTGATCCATAAAACTCATTTGTGCCATAATTTTTTCCCCTTTCATTATTACAAAACACTTACTTAATTATTTTTCTATTATATATTTTGTCTCTGTACCATAGGTTGGTTCAACTGATCTGAATCCGTACTTGATGGCGAGACTATTTCTCTATGATGTCTTTGCCGCATGTTACTTGTTGATGGTACAACAGCATTT
>CAVYEU010000089.1:0-19032 GCA_963767415.1 uncultured Eubacteriales bacterium | reverse complement strand
ATTTTACAAAAATAGTGTATTGTACTATAATACGAGTATGAAGAAATGTAAGAGAAAAAATCAATAACTTAAAGGAGTGATTCTAAATGCCATTAGTTACATCAAAGGAAATGTTTAAAAAAGCTTATGAAGGTGGTTATGCAATAGGTGGTTTTAATGTAAACAACATGGAAATAGTGCAAGGAATTACTGAGGCGGCACAAGAACTATCTTCACCTGTCATTCTTCAAGTTTCTGCAGGAGCAAGGAAGTATGCAAAGCATGTGTATATAATGAAGATTGTTGAAGCTGCGGTACTGGATACAAATATTCCAATTTGTCTTCATTTAGATCATGGTGAAGATTTTGAGATTTGCAAGTCATGTATAGATGGTGGTTTCACTTCAGTTATGATAGATGGCTCAAAACATTCTTTTGAAGATAACATTAAGCTAACCCGCAAGGTAGTAGATTATGCTCATGCTAGAGGTGTTGTTGTAGAGGGTGAGTTGGGAAGATTATCAGGTGTTGAGGATAATGTAAATGTAGCTGAAAAGGATGCATTGTATACTGATCCTCAGCAAGTTCAAGAGTTTGTTGAAAAAACAGGAGTTGACTCTTTAGCTATTGCAATTGGAACAAGTCATGGTGCATATAAGTTTAAAGGAGAGCCAGTTTTAAGGTTTGATATATTAGGAGAGATCCAAAAAAGAATTCCAAGATTCCCAATAGTTCTTCATGGTGCATCTTCAGTTTTGCCAGAATATGTCGAAATAATAAATAAATACGGAGGACAAATGCCAGGAGCTAAAGGAATTCCAGAGGACTTTTTAAGGAAGGCATGCTCAATGGCTGTTTGCAAAGTTAATATTGACTCGGATCTAAGACTTGCTTTTACTGCAACAATTAGAAAACATTTTGCTAATAACCCTTCAGATTTTGATCCAAGACAATACTTAGCTCCAGCAAGAAGTGCTATAAAAGAAGCTATTAAGCATAAAATAACTGAAGTTTTAGGCTCAAATGGCAAAGCATGATAAAGAATAAAATGTAACTGCAAGCTATCCAAATCACATTTGTGATAATAGATATAACTTATATACGATTACGTAAAGGATGGTTGTATTTCATTACCTCTATTTTCTAGTTTAAAATATATAATAAACTTTGAAATATGGTGAATAATTAAAGAAGAAAAAATCTACTGATGACAACGGAAGCTTGATCAAAACAAATGATTTTGTCTTTGAACAGTGATATCTGTAAGAAAAAATGAAGTAGTTTTTTAAATTTAGTTTTATCTGATTTTATTTACGGTTGCGTCTGCGTTGTGTACTTTTGAAATTTAATAGGCTTTAAAATCAACAGTGCCCTCATAGCTCAGTAGGTAGAGCGCATCCATGGTAAGGATGAGGTCACCAGTTCGATTCTGGTTGAGGGCTTGGGTAAAACCGTTGAGATTTAAGGATTCCGGCGGTTTTGTTATTTTGTATAATTGGAAATATTTAGGACTGTATCTCATCTAATGTTGCCTAAAACCGCCTAAAATTCTCTGGGTTGCAGTACGCGTTGCAGTAAACTTTTTGGCTTTAAAATTATTGTATTACATAGCTTCTAGCATTTTTATTGCATCTTCTTTATAATCTTATGTTACATAGCCTCTAACATTTTTATTGCATCTTCTTTATTTTCTTCTGTTATAGTTACATAGGTATCTAAAGTTATTTGAATTTTACTATGGCCTAGTAATTCTGAAACTATCTTTGGTGCTACTCCTGCATTGAACAATCGGGTTGCAAAAGTGTGTCGAAGCATATGGGTACTTATTTTACCAATATTTGCTTGTTTACAAACAGTTTTTACAGACCTTCTAAGATTATCAGGGAAAATATATGTTCCAACATTAGAGCAAAATACACTTTCTCTTGAAACACCTTTTAATTTAAGTTCTTTTAATAACCTGATGCACCTCTTGTTAATGGCACTGTTCTAATACTAGGATTTGGTCTTAGGTTATAATGGATAACGAAAACTAGACAGAAAAATAAGCTTATTTATGTCATAATATAGCTATGAAAAATAATTATACGGGAGAATTTAAAAAAAATGTAGTACTGGAAGTTTTAAAAGAAGAAAAAACCATTTCGCAAATAGCATGTGAAAATGAAATTGATTCAAGACAAATATTTAGGTGGAAAAATATAGTATTAGAAAAAATGCCTGAAATATTTGAAGAAAAAAAGAAAGGAGCAGATAAAGTAAAAGAATTAGAAAAAAAACTTGAAGAAAGCTATGTTGAAATAGGTAAATTGACTACACAATTAAATTGGTTGAAAAAAAAATGTGGAATCAGAACAGACTAGAGCACAAAGGATGTCGCTGATAGAACACAATGAATCAGAAATATCAGTAGTACAACAAGCTGAATTACTTGGATTAAATCGATCAAGTATTTATTACAAAGCAGTGCAACGTGATCCAAATGTAGTAGCAGTAAGACATGAAATTGATAAAATATATACAAGATCACCAGCTTTTGGAATATGAATTTCATCTAAAATAATAACTGGCACTATTTTTTGTTCATGGTAAAGAGAATTTATAGATGTTTGTATTTGCTTAAAAAGACTAATTTTTTTAAATGAAGGAACTCCATCTAATAATTCAACAAGTGCAGCATAAAATTCTTTGACAGTAAGAGTAGACACTGGTAAATAACAAGGTTTATATAAAGCAAGATTTAAAATTATTTACGATTTTCCTCAAAGTCGTACTTTTACCCGATCCAGGCTCCCCGATAACCAATCCGATACCCCTATTATCGAAAAGGTATTTCATTCTTGCTGTTAACTCTTTCATATCATTACTTTCATACAAATTTGTAGCTGGTATTTCTTTGCTAAAGGGATTTGATTTCATACTAAAATATTGAGTAAACATATTATCTTTTCTCCTTTTCAGTTAATTATCTTTAAAATGAAATAGTATTTAAAACCGGTTGTTGTTCAGGTGATTCAGCATCAACTTGGTTTATTTGATCTATTTGAGTTGTCTGACTTACCTGAGACTGAGAATGAATATTTTTCTTTTTGTTTTTGCGTTTTACTTTAGAATTTTTGATAAAATTTATTTTATGAGCTTCTGAGACTTTTTTTCCTTTATCATAAATCAAAACGGTAGAATTATCTTGCTTAATTTCTTGAGGATCATATCTTACTTCAACTCTCATACCAGCAAATCGTTGTTCAGTTTCAAAAAGTATACTATCAACAGATAAAGTAGCATCATGTTTAATTTTTCTTTGGACTCTTAATAGGAAGACCTCATTTAAGGTTTGAGTGTTATTAATCATCTTAACTTTATCAATTTGAAGCATGAAAAAATCTAACGGGCTCATGCCCAATGAGCTATGAATTTTCCGTTGATAATCAGTATCCAACCAGGTATTGAATTTTTCATTGAGTTCATGTAAACTTTTGATAGAGTCTGTACCGATAGTACTTAAAAATCTAGTACGGACTGTTCTAAAAAAGCGTTCAATTTTACCTTTTTCGTTTGGAGAGTATACGTTTGTGTGCAAAAGATTACATTCAATGGAAGCACAAATTAACTTTAGTTGGTTAGACCGGTAAATTTTTCCATTATCGGTATATAAAAGCTTAGGGACGCCTCGCTTTGAAACGGCGTCCTTAAAACTTTCCCTTAATGCATCAAAATTTTGTGCAAAGTAAAATTGACCGTGACAGCACAGACGAGATGCATCATCTATATAAGCAAGCAAATAAGTAGGCATCTTTCTCTTACCAATCTTAATATATATTCCATACATAACGTCGGTTTGCCAAAGTTCATTAATGTATTCCTTAGAAAACCTTTTCATTTCTGGCTCATCTGATTTTTTGTGAAGTTCTGGCTTATTTCCGTTAGCAAAAAATCGATAAAATGTTGGTACAGATACTTTTTGAGGGTCAATAACTTGTTTTTCAATAAGGTTTTCATAAAGAATACTTAGTGGTAACTGCATGTTATTTTTTCTTTCCTCAAATATTTTTTCTGCAACTTCGTTATTAATCTTACGACTTTTACCAATATCATTTCGATACCCTGGCTTAAGTCCATCGATTCCAAACCTACGGTAATCATCTACCCATACAGACAATGTTTTAGGTGAATAATTTCTAAGTCCATAGTGTGGCATTTCAATCGGGTTAGCGCACACTTCAGAGAAATATTTCGCTTGGTTGTCAGCTAAACCGTTTAATATAGGGCCAATCAACGAAAACCGTTTTAAAGCAATAGCAGTTCTGATACTATCATCAAGCATTTTTCATTCTCCTCTCGTTTTGTAAATTTTTGTCTGCTTGCTGATAATATTTTAAACTTAAAGTTGGCCCAATCCTATGAAAAAACTATGTTGCACAGCTATACTTTCAAATTAATCTCCTCCTAGTTGAACTGTCTCCTGCTCAATTTTGAGAAAGCTCATAATGTTAGAACATGTATGTCTAGTAAATTCAAATGAAAATGTATCCCAATCATCAAAAGTTTCTTGTATCAACGTTATTAAGCCAATCAACTTTTCTGTAACATCATTTGACTCAGGCAAATTCAGAGCAGGATTGATTTGCCTTAAGCCAAGCTCAATATGCGGAATATTAGACCGTATTCTTTTACGATAGAAATATACATGTTGCCTATAGATTGGCAGATCTGGATTTTCACTATTTAAAGCATCGATGCACTCAGTTATTGTACTTTTTCTAGTTAGTACAGCTAATAAATATTTCATTATTACTGGCAATGAGTATTGAAATTTAGGTAACACAAATATAGGCATAACAGAGATGGTTCTGCCACACACTTTACAGATAAACCGCCTAATTGGAATCTTCTGATTAAATCCAATACTTATGTAATATCTTTCATAATATCCATGTTTTCTCATTGCCCCATAAGCTTTACACGCAGGATTTAAGCATCTTTTAGGAAGATTAGGAAACTTTACATTTTTCCCTTGCCTTGCATATTCAGTTGGTGTACCATTATATTTGAAATTTTATTATCATGAGAATATTTTCTCAAAGATTAATGCTAAAACAAAGTGATATTTTTTATCAAAATGTTTTAGCATTAATTTTATTATCAGATTATTCTATTTGATAAAATCCTGCCACTTTCGCCTACATTAATTTGATAATTTACATTATATCAAAAGATATAAAGATTTTGGTCAACCAAGTGAGGGGTTACCCACATGAAATAGCGAAGCGCCAAAAACCATGTTGACCACAATTTTCCAACATCTTATTCACATCCCATAAACGCTCACTTACCCACAAGCTCCACAGGTACGACTACAACTACTACTGATATCATTTATTATATAGAATTAAATAAAAAAACATTAAAATCTATTAAAAATCATGATAAATTGAGAAAAACTACGAAAAATCATGATAAGACTATGCTACAAACATTAGAAGCCATATAAAGGATTATTTACCAGAAATTTCTACGTCACTTAATGTTGCAATTTATACCTAAAATATCTGATGTTTTAATATACATTCCTGAAAAATTTGAATTTGGGAATAAAACTGTATACACTCGCTTAGTTATTTTTCAAAATGGAGTCAAAGTAGATTTATCTTTTTGGACTTTAGATATGTTGGAAGACATTAAAAATAATGTTGTACCCTAATAAAAAATTATAGCTCGTAAATAAACTTATCAATTGGAGGTAATTTTTTTAAATTTTGTGGGATGAAGAAAATCCTTGTTTGCTTATGGTTAAGAATGCTAGTTAAAAATGTGTTAATAGAAGTCACTGAATTTAGCAGAAATAGATATTATACTTACTACATTAAAATAACTATATGATTTATTTATATACCGTTTAATTTTTGCGAATAATAATTTTATAATTGAAATTTCGTTACCATTGATATATATTAATGGTAACGAAATTTTGTGACATAGGAGGTGCCAATTTGCAAAGAGAAATGCACTTGTACAAAATACGTAATCGTATTCTGGAAGCAAATACAGGTACTATTTTTGTGCCATCAGATTTTAAAGATATCGCATCGAGAGAAACAGTAAAGATGGCACTTTCACGCTTATGTGAAGAGCAAACTATCCGGCGCATTATGAGAGGTGTTTACGAATATCCTGAATACAACAATTTGATACAGGAATTTGTATCTCCGTCTCCAGATAGGGTTGCGCAAGCTCTTGCCAGAAATTTGGGTTGGAATATTGTACCCTGTGGTGATACAGCACTTAACTTATTGGGCTTGTCTACTCAGGTTCCAAATGTATGGTCCTATGTCAGTAACGGTGCAAATAAAATATATAAAATTGATAATGTTGTTTTAAAGTTCAAACATACTGCAAATAAAGAAATCACTGGGATTTCATATAAAACTGCATTAGTTATCCAAGCACTTAAAGCCCTAGGCAATAATAATATAAACGAAAAAATAATTACCAAGCTATCAATAAGCCTCTCAGATGAAGAAAAAAAGATTCTTTTTATAGAAGCTAAGTATACAACTGCATGGATCTATGAAACAATAAAAAAAGTGAGGAAAATTCAATGCTCAAATTCGCAAAGTTGCCACACAAAGACCGAAAAGCCATATTTCGTAATACCGCAAAGAAATGTGGAATGAATGAAGCAATCGTCGAGAAGGACTTCTGGGTTTGCTGGGTAATTAATTACCTATTTCAGCAATCTCAATGGAAGGAGCATTTAGCTTTCAAAGGTGGTACAAGCTTATCAAAAGTTTATGGACTTATTAAACGTTTTTCTGAAGATATCGACTTAATCTTGGACTGGCGTATTTTAGATTATACAGCAAATGAACCTTGGAAAGAACGAAGTAAAACCAAACAAGATAAGTTTAATAAAGAGATCAACGCCAAATCGGCTAAATTTTGGGGAAACAAATTTTTACCTCAGTTAAAAAATGATTTTTCCTATATGCTTGCAGAGCATTTTGAATTATACATCGATGAAACAGAACCTCAAACTATATGCTTTGCGTATCCGCAAATTTTTGAGGATTTTTCAATACTAAAGGTTATCCGTATGGAGATCGGTGCACTTGCAGCATGGACTCCTACAGAGAATCTAAAAATTACATCATATGCTGCTGAAAATTATCCAACTGTTTTTAGCGAACCGTGTGCAACTGTTTTAACTGTTGCTGCTGAAAGAACCTTTTGGGAAAAAATAACCATTTTACATAAGGAAGCTTTTCGAACAAACAGTAATTTCCCTGATAGGTATTCTCGACATTATTATGACTTATATTGTATGTATTCTTCTGACGTAAAGCAGAATGCTTTTGCCAACTTAGATTTACTCAAAAGAGTCGTTAAATTTAAGGAACGTTTTTACCCAGCAAACGCGGCTAACTACGGTGAAGCTAAGCCTGGAACAATGAAACTAATACCTTCATATAATTGCATGATTGCTTTGGAAAATGATTATAAGCATATGCAAAATATGATATTTGGGTATAAACCGAAATTTCAAGAAATTATGGATTGTATTCAGTCGATAGAAGAAGAGATTAATACTATTAAATATTCTGTTTAAATATCATATTTGCCAAATTTAACGTAATTATTCATATTTATAAAAGAAACATTTACTACGATATTTTAAGATGCACTCATCCAAAAACTCGTTGCTGTACGGTTGCTGTAAAATAGATGTTTGATGTTTTAAAACCCCTATGGTTATTGAATCTCACGCTACTGAATTCGTCCATGGTAAGGATGAGGTCACCAGTTCGATTCTGGTTGAGGGCTTGGGTAAAACCGTTGAGATTTAAGGATTTCGTCGGTTTTTATTTTTTATGCAATTGGAAATATTTAGGTTTATTTCTCATCTAATGTTGCCTAAAACCACCTAAATTTCTCTGGGTTGCAGTACGCGTTGCAGTAATTTTTTTTAACCATAAGATTATTGTGGCACATAGCTTCTAACATTTTTATTGCACTTTCTTTGTTTTCTTCTGTTATAGTTATATAAGTGTCCAATGTTATTTGAATTTTACTATAACCTAGTAATTCTGAAACTATCTTTGGTGAGCTTGAAGAAAAGAGCAATGTGCAAAATTTGCATTTTCCAAATTCAGACAAGCCAGTAAAGTGTTATAAGCTTAATGTAATAATTTCAGTAGGCTACCGTGTAATTGCTATTCAGCAAGCTATTTATATTTAAGATGTTTTCAAATAGTAGTGACGCTACCATGGAATTTTTTAAAGCAGCCTTTCAACAGTTGTCTCAGCAGATCTCTGAATTACGTACTGAAATGAATGCTCGATTTGATGAAGTTATGAAGTCACTTAATATCATTTTTAAAACGATGTTTGATCTATTTTGGCCTTCTATGCGCAAACCCCCGAAATTTTTGATACCATAATTATCCAATCACAAAACATATCTCCCGCCTTAAAATGTTTCAAAAATCACCGTTTAATGAAACATAAAATAATAAATAAAATTATCATATCTTAGAGATATATTTTTGTTTCATATCATTTTTCAATTGTTTCATTCTCCATATCAAATCAACCTTCTAATAAACTCTGTTACTCCTAAAAATTAAAATTAATTTTATCCCTTAGAATTGGCATCGCCTTTTCATAATCGTTTTGATATGTTCCAAAGGCTTCATCTTTAATAATCTCAAAACCACATTTTAAATATATTCCGATAGCCTTATAACTCCAAGTTTGAGTATGGATAAATATATCTTTGCCATTATCAATTGACTTCATTAGACGCAGTCCCTTTATTGTAATAGCCGTGCCAAGACCCAAACCTTGAAATTCAGGCTTCACTCCAACCCAATGTACAGACGGATCATACCTGCCGGTTGTATAATTCCACCAGGCAGTAAATGTTGCTACCTTTTCACCATCTTGATTTTGAATAAAAATTGACCGTTTTTTAAGTTCATCAAGATGTGGAATATATTCCTTTTTAAAGTAACTCAAAGCTTCCTCTTCCGAGTCAAATTCTCCAACAGAAGTTTCAATTGCTGCCCAATGTTTCTCATCACCGTCATTGAAAAGGACAATTGAAAATCCGGTAGGTAAGTCACTATCTTGCATTTCTAAATTATCGGCTCTCTTCATAATAACGTTATAATACGGTATTGATTTATCTAGCACAAAACCACCTCACCTAATATTCAAAATTGTTAGCTCAAATTTTTTATTAGCAATAACTCAAGCGGTTCTTTTTCCAGCAATAACCCTCCAACATCTTTATATCCTAATTTACGATAAAAGTGTTGAGCGGCTTCATTTGAAAGAGTTGATGTCATAACCATTTTAAAGTTTTGATTTTTCATCTCGTTTTCCCAAAACAAAGTAATTTCCTTTCCAATGCCTTTACCTCTGTATTCTTCATTAATCCAGAGCATATTCACAAAAGGAATGTTATCCCAAAAATATCCGAATCTTAACCAACCTATATTAAATCCCTCTTCTTCAATGATAATAATTTCCCCGTTTTTTATTTTCATGGAAATTAATCCTTGAGCTAGGTGCATATCATTTTCTTGAATGAAATTATAGTTATTTTCATTTGCATATCTAAAATTCATACGTTCCTCCAAAGTGTTTCTGAAATATTTTCAACAATTATTAAACATTATATCTGAAATTTTTATTATTAATCTGAGTAATTTTTTATTATTTTAACAATATCTTGTACCGTATCTCCGATACTCTTTTCGGTAGTATCGATTTTTATTGTATCTAATGCAAGGTATGAGTTATTCCAATCGCATTATGCAATTTCCAAAAATAGATTAGAAATTATTTCATCTATATCGATGGAATGTTTATTACTACAAAAAGTATAATGACCAAGTAAGTGAATGTATTGCCATGCTACAGGTGAAATTTTCAGAAGCTTTTTAATTGCTCTTTGATTATTGCAGCTTTGGTATTTTTCTAATAATTTTGATAGCAATACAGAATTAAAAAAAATTATTGCATTTGCGACTAAACGACCGCATTGATTGGCAATTTCAATATCTACATCAGTTTTACCAGCAAGCTGTTTTTTACCATTTACTTGAGAAATAGCAGCACGCAGATGATGATATGATTCAATTCTATTTTGAGAACGATGTACATTTTGTTGTAATTTATAATCACTTAAATATTTTAGTGTATAAATGCTTCGTACTAGTTTATCAAGCTCAAAAATTGCTTTTAAAGTCCGGTTTTGTCTGTATGTACAAAGTTTTTTGATAATTTTATTTTGGGTAGTTTCCTTTGTTGCTAGAGTTAAAATAATTTGTTTAATTTTAGGCCACTCTTCAATTATTAAATTTTGATCAATTTGTCCAACCGGTTTTACTATAAAATCTTTATAATTTTCAGCATTATCGCTACAATATAGGTGCTTTAACTGTGCTTCTAAATCCGTAAATCTAGGCCTAAAATCAGATTTGAACCAATTTAGAATTATAAAATTTGCTTTATTTATACTGTGCATATCTCCAGTAATTGCTTCTGGAACAACATCAGTTGTATTGTTATACAAAATATCGAATACATAATAACTTTCATGTTCATGGGCTCCAATAAGTTCACTTTGTAACGGAATGTGATTAACAAGCAAAGTATAAGCTACAACACCTCTTCCTTTACCGAAGTACTTTTTTGAATGACGTGCTTTAGTTGTTGGATGTTCTGCAACAAACTTTTGTCCATCAACACTGCCATACAAGGTTGATAAATCAAAGGAATAACAAGTGAATATAGGTAATTTTGCAATAGCTCTGCTTATTATATCATTTGCTTCCTGAAGAGTAATTTTCCGAAAATACTGTTGATATATATGCGATAGTGTATTATAAGAAATATCACTAATTTTAGCCAATTTAGCTCTTCCATGGTTCATTGCTTGAGATGTTATTACGGCAAGGAGTCCATCGTCATCTGCTAGCTGCTTTACATACCGAGGCTGCATAGGAGTAAATCCTGATAAGAATCCACATTTTTCATTAACAAACCTAAGAACATCTATAATATCAACCGTTTGTAACTTTTCGTAAAAATGCTCTTGTAACTCCTCTTCCTGCTCATTTTTAGGCTTATGAAAAGATAAACTCTTACTTTTTGCATCATATTGAATATGTTTATGAGTATTTTGTTTTACAATATTATTAAAAGATTCCCATTGTGTTTTTAATTCCTGAGACAGTGTATTAATTTGCATGTCAATGGAATTATTTAGCCAAGGTAAATTAAACTGTCTTAATATATTATCATCTAATGGAACTAATTCATGTTCGAAATAACGGTGATTAATACTATCATCCACATATATTTCTCCAGATTCTAACTTCTTTGTAATCTGACGATATATCCAAAATTCATATCGATTTGCTTGCAATCCAGTAATTTTACCTTCTGAATCTGTTAAGGTAAGATGTTGTTTTAACTTTTTTGGCATGATTTCAATATAAGTTTCGATATCTACCGTATTTTTAAGATTCTTTTGATTTATAAAATTTTGTTTTAACTGTTCCATAGCTAACAACAAAGGATTATTATTGATAGCACTAGCAAAATCAAGTGTCATGAATATGGCTCTCAAATGCTTTTTGAATTTATGTCCGATAGTATCAACAGCTTTCCATCTCAAGGTAAGTTCGGTTACTGGTTTTTGTATCAATTGATTTACGGTATCTCTGAGTTTATCTTCAGGCATTAATGAAAAAGCATACTTATTTCTAATTTCTCCAAAGGTTGTATTATCACTGACATTCTTATCAACATATAGTTGAAGTAATTTTCCTATAGTTGACGATTTTCCTTGTTGAGTTCTGGCATGTTTTGTAAAACCTTCTTCAGCAGTTTCTTTGGTTTGTTCATCAAACTGCTTTAAGTGATAGCCAAACGCATTTATCAGATTATCCGTTAATTGAAGGTAACGCTGCCATATATAACAAATAATATATAAGTAAGAGTACTTTTTATTCAGCCGTCTTAATTCATAAATAGTATAATAATTAATCAGGTCAGCATAATAAAGTATATTTTGCTTGGATATTTCTAGCTTTGGCAATACATCCTTTGCCAATATGTATAATGGTCTAATTGTTTCTAATTTCTTTCTTTCAAGGGTCATTATCTTATAACTGAAATCTTTGGAATCTTGTTTAAGTGCTGAAAGATAGTATAACGCATCATCACGAGATAAAAGCTGTTCAAGTGCTTTTGTTGACTCATCATTTAAAGAGCTTATTATAATATTACCCAAACGTTCTCGCTCATTGTTAATTGCGTTACTTATAATATCTTGTAAAGTAGTATATCCAGGACGAATAATTCTTTTGTTTTGAATAAATTGCAGTAATTCAGCTAGAATAAATGCTACACTTATATCTCTCCTTGATGTTTTTAATACATGTTGAAGTAGTAATTCCGTATATTCTTTTGACCATAAACTATAATCATAAAGTTTAACAATTTCTTTAATTTGAGTGTAATACTCATATTTTGTTATTTGTTGTGGCAGAAATTCTTGCTCTGTCCAATAGTTCTTTATCAAAAAAGTAATATCTTCCTCTGGAACATACTCCCAGCGAAAATCAAAAAACATTTGTTTTGCCTTAAAGTATCCAATTTGTAATGCACAATAAACCTGATTTGAAAGGGTTGGTCGGGAAAGTACTATTTGCTTTTCTTTATAAGTTAAACTTAAGTATTCATTTTGCTGAAGTTCATTAAAGTCAGGTAATTCATACAAAGCAAATCTTTCTTCTTCAGATAAAATAGTTAATCTTTTATTTTGAGCACACATGCTTGTACCTTTCATATTTCCTTTTCAGTCAATATCCTGTATATAGTTGTTCTACTTAATCCAGTTTCTTTTACTATATCTTTAATTTTATAATTATTTGCTGCCAATGTTTCTACAAGTTTAGATTTGCTAGATCTTTTTGATGGTCTTCCTCCGGTTCTTCCCCTCGATTTTGCAGCCAACAAACCTTCTCTGGTCCTTTGAGATATTAAATCTCTTTCTAATTGAGATAGCCCTGCCATAACTGTAAGTAAAAATTCATTGTAAGGATTATTACTGGAAGTATCAAGCCATGTATCTTTAAGGCTTCTAATACTTGCACCTTTAGCTTTGATTTGGCCAACAATTTCAAGTAAATCTTTAGTACTTCTACTTATTCGTGTAATATCCGAAACTACAACAATATCATTTGTCTGCAATTCTGCTATCATTTTTGTTAACTCAGGTCGATTTTTTGTTGTACCTGATAATTTTTCCTGATAAATATTTCTTATATCAAGACCAAAAGAAGTTAAAGAATCCAATTGTCTATCAAGATTTTGTTCGAATGTTGAAACACGAGCATAACCAACTAACATAAAATTATACTATCCATATTCTAATTTTAAATAATTGTATCACAAACGTTCCAAAAATCAATATGAATTTGGTACGTTATATGAAACAAAAATACACCTCTAAGATGTGATGATTTCATTTATTTTTTTATGTTTCATTAAATGGTGATTTTTGAAACATTTTAAGGCGGGAGATATGTTTTGTGATTGGATAATTATGGTATCAAAAATTTCGGGGGTTTGCGCATAGAAGGCCATTTTGTTCATTAAAGGATGATATTACAAATCTTACTAAGTTGGTCACTTTGTATCACGAACTAGATTTAGGATTCCAAAGAGATCTTCTTAGCTTCTCTGCGAGCACTAATCGTAAGATAGATTCTTTTCGAGAAGAAGTAAAACAAGATAATAAAGCTAAAGAAGTTACAGATTTTATTGGTGATATTAGTAAACTTAGGAATGCAATAGATCAAGATCCTAAAAGTTTTGCGAAATTTACAACTGATCTAAAAACCGATCTTGAATCTGATCTAGGTATTAGGCGTGCTATATTTACAGGAGCAAATCTAAAAGATAGTAATCCAGCATCTATAAATAATCATATTGATGATGCTCTTTCTACAAGCTACAATCCAGGGACTCTTGCTAGAATTTACTCTTCAAAAATGCAATCTGAAGATATTACTTATGATAGTTATAATACTTATAGAACTAGTTTATCTGAAGATTTGTTAACTTATTATATGCAAGAGATAACCCAAAATAGACCTATGTTTTATTTTGAGGGTTGTTTGGGTATTAATGATTTGATACTGCGTAGATATCCGGAACAAGAAGCAATGGGATTGGAGGCAAAGATTCTCTCTTTTCTGAATTCAAGTTCAGTCTATGGGTTTTTTCCTATAAAACAAGATGAACAGCAATTTGTACTTGTAGAGAAAGTTAGTCAAAAAGTAACCATATTTGCTTCAAACAATAATCCGGAATCATTGCAAAGAATGAGAGATATTATAAAAAAAGCACTCCCTTATTATGAAGATAAAAATATAGTACTTACACCTTTTCTAAACACTGTTTCACCTTCGTATTATGGAACTATTATCGTAGAAATAGCAGATAATTTATGCAATGTAAAGTTATATGATGATGTCATCCAGCAAACATCACCTGAGGCTCTGTCTGTGCTTGCATACTACCATAAAAGATTATTTAAGCCAAGTCAAGAGCTATTAAATACTCAAAAACTTGTTCCAGAAAAAGTCATAAATCCTGATTTAGGTATATTTTTAGCTATGAATCTGATTGATGGTGCTCAGCTTATGCATCCTCAAGCCTTTGATACAGACTACCACCCTGAAGTTAGAATAGAAGAATCGTTGATAGAAGGGATAAAAAATTCCAGATTGGCCCTTGAATCTATGCAAGAGCTTTATATAGCTCTAAGTTATACGAAATTTGTTGAAAAACTTATTGAGGAATATCGTAGTACAGCTCATGCAGTAAAACGCGAATTAGAAAAATTTCGTTTACAATATCAAAAAGATCGTACTAACGAACTTATTAAGACGGTTGGATCTAATTTAATGTCCCAATATAATGACAAAGAAGTAGCAAACAGTTATAGTAACCAAAATATTCCTGTAAAACTTTATTGGAATTGGTTTGAAGAAGCAAATTGTGGTGCTTGGATGCAGCTTACGGGTGATCGATATAAGCCATCTAGTGATACCAATGTGCCTTATCAGTTTTATCTACCATCTGGGGTATGTGATGATTTTAATAATGATAGAAGAAAGGATGCTGATAATTTTTTACGTGGGCAATCAGAGCAGATTCGACACTCTAAAGATTCGTTCTTAGAATATATAAAAAGCAACAGTAGTAGCAATTATGGCGACTTTTTTTCCGGCTCACTGGATATTTATAATCAAGATGCATTTACAGTCAATTTAACTCCATATTTTATTTTTTCTACTCGAAAAGGAGGTTTGATTTTAGCTAAATTAGCTATAGAATATCATTCACCTGATAGTGCTCCTAAGCAAGCAACTTCTACTGAACCTGAAAAAAGTTTTATAAGTAGTAATATTGCTCCACTTGCATTGCCCTCAGTTGATGGATGGTTGATGCTTCTTAGGTATCCCATTCACTATATTAGTAAATACCTCCCATGGAATAAAGTAAGAGAGCTTTCTTATGAAGAATTAGTTACGCTAGAGAAATCTCAATTTGAACTAATAGATCATGAAAATACTTATAAAATACAGCTTCGAGATAAAATCGATAATGTTGATAACTATTTAACTAGATTAAAATTAGATATTGAAGAAATTATTAAATCAAATCAAGGGACATCAATCCAATTATCAGAAATACAATATAAAATGGATCGTATCCATGAAATGATTCTCGATTATGCTAAAGCGGAACTTGCTCATAGTGATACAGAAACAGAATACGAAAAAATTGCTGGTGTACATGTAAATTTACCTACAAGTAATATAGATACTGAATGTATAGATAGCAGCGAGGCAGATATTATGTATTGTGAAAAAGAGGTCCCAGTATTAATCGGACAGAAATTCCCATTACGTACCCAAAAAGAAACGTGCTCATTATTTGATGCTGAATCTTTAATGTTTATTAACCAAACAAGAATTGGTACTACCCCAAGAACATACGACGATAAGTCAAGCGCTAAAATATACTTACCATAACCAGGATTGTCAAGTAAAGTGGTTCTTTGTTGGGTCTTTTGAAAAGTAATAAGTAGTTTAAATGAGTTATAGAAAGCCCTAAAAATAAGGTTTTCTATAACTCTTATTTAAATATTATTTAATCTTTGGTAGTCTTCGATGCTTAAAGTTTAAGCAAATCCAAACGTTTTGCTATATCAATACAATTTATTTTTTTATCGAAAAATATCTAATTTCAGTTAAAAATAGCCTTTATTATATGATATACTTAATAATAGTGGATGTTAATACTTGCCTCATTAAAAAAATTATTACCTTAAGCAAGTATAAATTGATTATAATCTTCACTGAAAATCTACTCTAGATATTTTATACCTTTGAAATATTAAAATATAAGAGAAGGTGAGTCAATAAATAACCAAAATAGCACTAATACGAGTTTTAAGTAATAAAATTATTAACAAATATTAAAATATAACAATTAGTATCAAGAGTTATGGTAATAATCAAAATCATTTGAATCAGAAATTAACTATGTTTATTTGTCAATTCTAAACTTCTTAATTTTTCTTGAAGTCTTATGTGAAGCTAGCTCTTTTTTTGAAGACATTTGTTCTAATATTTGTTTTAGATCATTTAGATTATTAATATTATTTATATGCTTAAATAATTTCTGTGCAAAATTATAGTCTTCAATAGAATTCAATATATCCATAGTTTCTTTTGGTAATTCAATATTTTTATTTTTTAATAATTGAATACAACATTCAATTGTTCCTCTGACAGCTCCCTTTTCTATACCCTTTTCTATACCCTTTTCTATACCCTTTTCTTCTCCTTCAGCATAATAAGCATGTGCTAAGTTTGTTGCATTCCAAGTTAATCCCATATTATTTTCATCTCCTTTTTCTAAACTAATAAATTCACTATTTAGTACCTGTTCTAAGTCTTTTGGTAAATTAATTATTGTATCAATAAAGAGAAATATCTTCTCTATTTTTTCTCTTGTATATTTTCTTTCTAGTAATAGCCTCATTAATCCCTTTTTAAACTCAAATTTTTGTTCAAAATTATTTTTATTCTTTGTTTCATAAAGTGCAGCTAGAATAACTAATGCAAATGGATTGCTATTTTTTTTCAGTTTTTCTTCTTTCTGAGCTATTACTTTGTATGTATTAAACCTATATAAAACAATTGTGTCATAAAATTCATAATTAAACTCATTAGGTTGATACTCTTTATTCTCATCAGTAAATAATGTAATAGCAACAATCTTCTTACTGTATTTATCATAAATTCTATAAAAATATTTAAACATTCTTTCTGTAAATTCTGTATCTTTATAACCTTGTACCTCAATATGGACTAAAATCCATTTTTCTTCACCTGTTTTTAGGCTTACTTTAACTAGCTTATCAGGTATTTTCATACCGATTTTAGTTTTATTAAAAATTTTAGCCAATTCTTTGTCTAAAAATTCAAATCCTTTCGAAAAATCAACTATCTTATACAGCTTTGGGATAAAAAATAATAAAAAATCTTCAAATAAGTCTTCTATTATTCCTTTCCATAATTCATCTTGACTTAATTTTACTAGCATAATTTTGTTTGCTCCTAATTTATTCTTAATCAGACTACAATTAAATTATACATTTAAATTTTACTAAACTCAATATTTACAAAAAATTCAACAATCCTTAAGAATTTGGGTATTTTTGCCCAACCCACCGAGAAAAGGGGGAATAAGAAAATGAGTACGCTAAAAAACTCATAAACAAAACTTTTTAACCCTTTAAAAAAAAGTACATCATTGAGATTATTCAAAGAACCTAGCTATGTTATTAAATTATGCCCAAAGAACAGAATATGAAAAGGTCTAGGGGTAATATGCACAAATTGTTCAAAAGTCCGATAGATTCAAGCTTCAAATAAATCACCGGACCTCTTGGATGTTGATAGCATTCGCTAGATGTTTGGTCGAAAAAAAGCATTTGTTTATCACTATTTATTTTTGTAATTGAAACTTGATTACTCGGTTGGTAATTCCAAGATGAAAGATTAGCAAACTTATGAGCCATAACATTATCTGATAATATTAAACCATTAGCATTACAGATATTTTCAAAACTTTCTTCTAAATTAATTGTCGGAAAACACATAAAAGATATATTTTCATTAATTACATTTTTCAGAAGATTATCTTGCATGCTTTCTAAGTAAAGAATATTAAAACTTTCAGACGGATAACCCAGTAAGAACATACTTATTGCAATCTCTACTATGCCTAAAACCTGATTGAGCTGCAACGTATAACCAAGTATCAATAAGATGGTCAAAAATTTTAAATTTATCATTAATCATTCCAAGATCTCCTTACTTAAATAAGCACGGGGCTTTATTATAACAAAAATACATGCATTGCAATATTTAAATAATCTATACTTATTTCTTCTTCCGAGAAAGAAATATCCCACATCGACAATTACTTACTTTAGCAAGTATAACAAATACTTCTCAATAAAATCAATGTCAAAGTAAGTGTACAGTAGTAGAATAACGCCTTATTGTCGAGGTATTTGTTAAATCCTGTCAGTATAGAAAGATTTTTTTACAAGAACATGACAGTAATTTCTTATGCTATTATATAATTCCATGGTATAATTTATAATATAATTTTTAAAAAAAAAATTTTATCCTGAATTCTGCACCTAAATTTTCCCAAATACCACTGAAAGCACTGAAAATGGCTGATTTGAAAATTGGTAGTGCTACAAAAATGTATTGCGAATTTTACCTTATTTTGGAATTTGTAATAATATTTTTATCTCGGCGAGAGTACAGTTCTTTTTCCTGTTTGCATCAATTATTAATCAACTTTGAACATTTTTAGCATAAATATTATATCATAACTTCGCAATAATACGCAAGACTTTTTTTACATCATATTGACATT
>CAVYEU010000088.1:0-51459 GCA_963767415.1 uncultured Eubacteriales bacterium | reverse complement strand
TAGTGGAGATTATTTGATGCTTATATTAAAATTCGCTTTTATTCTCTTACCAAGGACATATTTTCTCTTTGGCTTTTATCAGCTGTTATTTCAGTTAGCTGTCGTATTGTTGTTGGACTTAAGCTCGGACTAGCTCTTTCACTTCCTTGAGGGCTAGGATGTGTTATTTCTTCTTCGCGTGGAGATTTATTGTTTGATCCATCTTGTTGTGCACCAAATTGTAATGATGAAATAATCTTATTAGCAAAAGCAAGTGATTTATCTGAGGCTATAAATGGCTGAATAAGTATATCGTAAACTGATGATCCTATTGTCTTCACTAAGCTAAAGATATTTAGTATGCTTTTATTGGTATAGTATTCGCAAGCATTTTTCACAATTATTGCTGGCAAGAATAATATGCTGCTAATAAGTGCTAGTGGTATTTTCAGTAATATATTCATATTATACTTTGTCTCTATGTATGGAGGGTCTACTTTAACATCAGTCAGTTGTCTATTACTACCGGTAACATCTTTTTGCTCTGCTTCAGTACTAGTATTCCCTGGTTCAAGTTGAATAGGTTGAATAGGTTGAATAGTAGATAAAACAGGTTGTAAATTTTGTTGTAATTGTTGTATTCGGTCCTCTTCGTGTTCTTGTACTTCTACTATTCTAGCTTCTATTGGATGTTTATTTTCTTTGGCGTGATCTTCTTCTCTGATCTCACAATTAGGTATCACGACATTAAGATGTCTAATTTCTTGTATCATTGCTTTCAACTCTGCAAGTTTTCCTTTTTGTGCTGCAATCGTTTCTATAGTCTCATGATTGCTATTCTCTCTGGTTATATCAAAATCTTTCTTTATTAAACAAATAGCCATTAACGCTCTCATAACATCCATATGTTCTGCTCTCATTGCAACGTGTAATGCAGTGTCTCCATCTTCATTGAAAGCATTTATTTCTATTCCCATGCCGACTAGGTCTTTTACTATCTGAACACATTCTTTACCTTGTTTATCTACTATACTTGCTGCATAGTGAAGAAATGTATTGTTTTTTTCACCACGTTCGGTTAGTGGAAATAAATTTTCATTTATTATTTTCTTCACCTTAGTTAGATCATTCTTATTGCAAGTATCAATCATGATTCGGGAGACTAATGATTTTATAAACTCATTTAATTCTGGAGTTAGTTGTTTTGGGGATTTAGACCTATATCCATATGGCATCCTCTTCATTGCAACATGTAATGCACTATCTCCGTCTTCATTGAAAGCATCTTTGTTTATACCCATATCAACTAGGTCTTTCGCTATCTGAACGCATCCTTTTTCTGCTGCATGATGAAGAAATGTATTATTTTTCACACCACGTTCGGTTAGTGGGAGTATGTTTTCTTCTATTATTCTATGCACCCTATTTATATTATTCCTCCTACAAGCATCAATCATGATTAAGGAGACTACAGATTTTACATCTTCGTCTAATTGTGGATTGGGATAATTTTCCGTATTGTATCCGACAAGTTTTCGCTCTTTTGCACAAGTTAGTAATGATCTATTTCCGTTTCCTTTTACAAAAATATCTGCATCCCTCTCTAGTAGATCTTTAAAAATCTTTAACTGGACTTCTCTATATATTCTAAAGTCAGTTACTGCATTAAAAATAGGTGTAAATCCATCCCTATCTTTTGATTCAATATTCACACCTTTACCGAGTAGCATTTGATACATTTCGTAATTTCCAGCAGTGATGGTATAGCAAAATGGCGTATCGCCTCTATAATCTTTTGCTTCAAGAATTGATATATCTGATTTATCAATAATTAACTTTGTCATCTCAGGATTTCTTAGCCAAGCGATTGTATGAATAATATTACAATGTAAAAAACCTACTGGCTTTAAGTCTGCATTTCCCTCAGTGACTAAACATTTAAGAACTTCTAAGTATTTGTGTTGTGCTGCAAAATTAGTAACCGGTTCTCCTCTTATAATACAATTTATATCTGCACCTTTACTAATTAAAAGTCTCAACATTTCAACATTATTTCCTTCAACAGCCAAAGCTACAGGCGGCAAATAATCAAATACATTTTTATCTCTTTCTTCATCTTTATTTACATTAGCCCCATTTATAATCGCTAATTCTGCTATATCATAAAATTTTCTTTCTAGTGCCCATATTAAAAGCCTCATTCGTTCTATCATAATTAATTCAACGTCAGCACGCTTTGATTGCAATAATCTCTCTAATATAAGCAATATTACTTTGTATAATTACTCTGAATATTATAGACAATATGTCTACATATATTTTCTAATTCATAATTAATCTGTTTCTTTCGATTTCTGAATATTATCTTGCATTATTATCTCTCTCCAATATTATTTTTAATAATATTATATCCTTAAAACATTTTTATAAAAGTAGTTTTTAGCATTTAAAACGATGGAAGAATATCTTTGTTTATTTTTAAACTACTTTGCCAAATAATTCCAAATCTCATTTTTAAGCTTTATATTATCTAAGATATCTGTATATTTAATTTCAAATTCCGCATGGTTTCCCATTACATATATAACTTCAACACTAATGCCAAGTGAATCTTTAGTTAAATAAAAATTCCCTAAATCAAATATTTCAATTAATTCAAGATTTGTATTCTCGTCTAAATATCCATCTTTGTAAATAAGACTAACCGCCTTCATTTTACCTTTTCGAAACAATTCAATAAATTCATTATTAACATTTATAACTTCGGATAGCTCTATTTTCTTTGCTTTTATTATATTTATATTTGTAGTAAAAAATAAATGATAAGGATGAAAAGAATTTTTAAAGTTAACATATCCTTCAAACTGTATACTCAAAAGATTCTCATTTTTCAATTTTATTTTATAATCAATTTCTAAAACTACTAATTCTATGTCTTTAGTTTTATATGCTTTTACTATATTAAAAACTTGGTTTTTTATAATGTCATTAATTTTCTTTTGTTTATTTATATCATTAAAATTAATAATTTGGGGATATTTTATTGAAATATCTTTCTCGGGTTCATTATAATTTTCACTAATTATATCATAAACAGTATTATTAGATTTTATCATGCTTTGTAATCTCATATTTCCATCGTTCTTAGTAATCGATGACTCAAGAGGAGTTTCAGCAATAACTGTTTTTTGATCTAATGCTATATTTTTATAAGAATCTGTGTTCAGTATCGTTTAAGCAACGAATGCAAATGTGAAATCATAAATGTGTTTTCTTCATAAATAGCCTTTATTTCATAATCTTTAGAGAGAATTCGAGACCAATTAGCCCAAGCGAAAGTTCTCTCAACACGCCATCTCTTAGGTAAGATTTGCCATTCCTTTGGTTTTATTCTTTCCGAGACATCTACAACTTCTCCATATTTTACCTTTACAAACTCAACAAAGGTACCACGATAACCTGCATCTGCACAACATCCTACCACAGATGGATATTTTATTTTTGCAACTTGATAGACATGGCAACCGCTCATCGTGTCGTGAATATTAGCAGCATGAACCTTTATAACAAGCAGGTTCCCCATAATATCTGTCGCTATATGCCTTTTACGACCTTTTACTTTTTTTCCCTCCATCAATTCCGCGATTTTCGTTTTTGTTGGTTGTTTTGAAGCTTAGAGAATCTATCAAGCAATAACTCGGTTCTTCATTTCTACCTGCGTCAACACGCACTTTTGCTACTATTTTATCCATTGCTTTCTCCCAAATACCCTTTTGAACAGCACGCCTGTAAAACGACAAACCGTATCGTGAGGCGGGAAATCGTGCGGAAGTAACCTCCATTGGCACCCTGTTTTTGTTCGATAGAGAACGGCGTTCACAAGCTCTCTTTTGTCGTGCTGTTGCAAGTTTTTGCCTCTATTAACAATAAAGAATTCCTTGATTAATAACCATTGGCTGTCTGTTAAATCACTTGAATACCTCATAACTCCCTCCGATATACTATTTACACAATACATCGGAAAATTTTAAGAAAACTTTACAACTGAACACAGATTCTAACTCATTACACTATTCTTGTTTAAACTACAAGAAGGTAACCCTAATAAAAATAAATTTGTTGTTATTAATAACATGCTTTTTTTTAACATAGTCTCTCACTCCTTTTTTATATACAGGAACATTATCTAAAAATGTTAACTGTTTGATTATAATAAGCTTCTCTTTCTTTAAGCTGTTTTTCTAGTTATTGTGTATTATATATGAGTCTAGGATTAACCTTTAGAGTAATCTCTCTTATAGATGTTCCCCTATTAATAATCCTGTTAATATCATTATTTCTCCACCAATATCCAGCCGCTTCCCATGCGTAATTTTGTGCAAGATAGTCTACACCTACTTACAATTTCTTGATTTCCAATAGCGGTTGAAAGTTTCATAATTATATCTACCTGTCACTTGAATATATCCAGCTCCTCTAAATTTAAAACCTTCTCCTTCGCCTTTGTTTCCTAAGTCTTTTCGATGACAGGGGACGGTTCCTTGACACACGCGTGCGTGTGTGAAGGAACCGTCCCTGTCATCCCTATACAAAAAAATAACAGCCAAAAATCTTAAACAAAACATTTTTTATTGCAGCCTATATATATCCTTTAACCCAATCTAACTTGTTGCCTCACTGAAAGCATTCGGCTTTGAGTGCTATTTGTATTTCTTGATACAATGGCATCTAAACCTCTAGTATTTGGATGTGGAAAAGATGCTCTTTCTAAATCATCTTTCTGGCTACTTTTAGACAATTCTGAATTAGATTTATTAAATTCTAAAGTCAAACACTTAATTTGCTCACTAAGGTCATGTTCTGAAGTCTCAAAATTTATGATATTATCATCTAAAGTTTGAATATTCTTAAAATTCAGTGCAGATCTATTTGACATAATTAAGCAACCAATACCAAGTACAATAGGTATTGCTATTGCGCCCAGTACTTACAGCTAATACTACGCTTGATACAATGCATCCTACAGATAAAGCCGCATCTACAATTCCCCAAAACATACACCACGGTTTAGTTCTTCCAACTTCACTTTTATACAAATCAAATAAAAATTTCTGTGATCTAGCAACATTTTTTAAATCATCAAAAATTTCATCCTTATACTGTTTTTCACCTTTCCCGCTTTCTTTTAGTTCATTAACATATTCTGCTATTCTTTGTTGCGCAAAGCTATTTTTTACTAGGTCTATTAAAACATTATGCACTCCTATTATTCCATTACACCTTTCAATTCCACTTCCATAATAGTTAATTCTTCTTAATAATTCATTAATATCAAATATACTTCTATCTTTTATTAAACTCATATCCTACTACCATCCTTCATAATAATATTTTTTTAACTTTACTTTCCTCTCTGTTTTACCACACTACCATGTATGCATCCTACTACTGTTTCTGCTTGCACCACCCCCTATTTCAACATTTTGCACAAGTCCTACCGAGCTTGCTGCTGGCACACTGCTTTGCTGGTGAGTCTTTGTAGCCTTATCATCTAGCATATGATTAGCTGAATACTCTGTAGATGAAACCTGTTCCCTTGGTTTATTGGATGATATTATTCCTTCCACAAAAGCAAGTGAGCTGTCTGAATCCACAAATGGCCGAATAATAATATCATAGGCGAAAGATCCTAGTGTCTTTAATAAACTAAAAACATTGAATATACTCTTATTTGCATAGTGCCTTTTAGCATTTTTTGCAATTACTGCAGGAAAGAATACAATGCTACTAACGAATGCTAATGGTATTTTCAGCAATATATTCATATTGTATTTAGTTTCTAGAGTTTTTTCTTCAGCTTCATGTAATGGGTTCGCTACACTACGTGCAACATTGTGAACCTGTTCATTCTGAAAAGATACATCCCTTGGATTTGCAGGCACAATAAGTTGCTGCTGTATGTGTTGTTGTTCATGCTGTTGCTGTATATGCTGTTCCTGCAGGATGTTTTGTTGCATCTGCTGTAATTGTTGCTGTAGCTGTTGTATTTGCTGCTGTTGAATTTGTAATTGTTGTGTCTGTTGCTGTTGCATTTGAGGTACCGAATCATCATGTGCTTCTTTTTGCTCTGTCAGAGATCCCTCTGATTGTTTTTTTACTTCAGCAGCATGAGGATGTCTAATTTCTTGTATCATCTCTTGTAATTCTGCAAGCTGTGTAGTGCCTTTTTGTTGGGATATCGTAAATATAGTCTCGTGCATATTGTTTTCTCTGTTTACATCACAGCCTTTTTCTATTAATGCTCTTACTATATCCATATGGCCTGCTCTCATTGCAACATGTAATGCACTATCTCCGTCTTCATTGAAAGCATCTTTGTTTATACCCATATCAACTAGGTCTTTTGCTATCTGAACGCATCCTTTTTCTGCTGCATGATGAAGAAATGTATTGTTTTTCACACCACGTTCGGTTAGTGGGAGTAAGTTCTCATCTATTATTCTATGCACCCTAGTTATATTATTCTTCTTACAAGCATCAATCATGATTAAGGAGACTACAGATTTTACATCTTCGTCTAATTGTGGATTGGGATAATTTTCCGTATTGTATCCGGCAAGTTTTCGCTCTTTTGCACAAGTCAAGTATTGATATATCTTCATTTCCTTTAACAAAGATATCTGCTCCTCTCTTAATAGATCTTTAAAAATCTGTAATTGTACTTCTTTATTTCCATCTCGCATTATTACAGCCTGGAAAATAGGTGGTGATTTCCGGTATCTTTTGATTAATATTAACACTTTCTCTTATTAACATTTGATACATTTCAAAATTTGCACTATTAATAGCAGAAAAATAGGTGTCCGTCCACTCTATCTTTTGCTTCAAGAATTGACATATCGAGTCCCTTACACTTATCAATTATTAATGCCAATACTTCAGGACTTTTTAGCCAAGCAATTGTATGAATAATACTATATCCTAAGAAACCTTGTGCTCTTAAATCTGCATTGTCTCAGTAACTAAACATTTAATATATCAGTATTTATGAGATGCTGCAAAATTAGTAACCGGGTCTCCTTTTATAGTACAATTTACATCTGCACCTTTACTAATTAAAAGTCTCAACATTTCAACATTATTTTCCTCAACAGCCATAGCTACAGGCGGCAAATAAGCAAATACATTTTTATCTCTTTCTTCATCTCTATTAACATTAGCCCCATTTATAATCGCTAATTCTGCTATATCATAAAATTTTTTTTCTAATGCCCATATTAAAAGCCTTTTGGTTCATCCACAATTATTTCAACATCAGCACCTTTATTTAATAATTCTTTAATTTCACTAATATTATTTTGAGTATAAGTTTTAGTACTATCGATACGGTTCAATATTTTACTAAGTTCTCTATCTAATTGTTTATTTGGATTTTGTATCCCTTGCATTTTTATCACCCTCCAATAATTTTTTATTTTAGAATATCTTAAAATATTTGTCTAGAATATCTTACATCTAATTTCTTTATACATGTCTAAATTTCTTAAACTACCTTCAATACTACTTGTCTCCCCTTTAATATCTGTTTCTTTATTTGTTGCTTTATTCTTGATTTTTATCCCAACTTTCTTTTCATGATTTTTCAGAGTAAACTTTTGATATATTTGATATTTATAACCAGCATTTTCAAATTCTAAATAATTCAGCTCAGGCAAATCATAACAGATGACAGGGGACGGTTCCTTGACACACGCGTGCGTGTGTCAAGGAACCGTCCCCTGTCATCCCTATAAAAGACTAATTTGCGGGGTTGTTTTAGGTATACTTTTCAATATTTGATGATTTTGGAGTGGGTTCTTGCGCTAGACAATTCCTCAGATCTTTTTTGGTTATCTTTTTTTATTTGACATTCTGGGTTGCTTGGTGTAACTATTTGTGAATCTAAACCTAACTCTAATTTAGGCTCTTTTACTTTTTTAACTATATTAATACTGTTAGATCTAGGATTAGGTATAAGTCTAGAGCTAGGTTCTACTTCAAAAAGTGATTTTATAAAATTAGATGGTCTCCTTAAAATATTGTCGTATAAATTGAATGCTGTTAATTTTACTGTAAGAATTGAAGCAGTAAGTATACCTAATGCTGCTCCAAAACGGAGCACCTGCAATAAAACCTACAATGCTAATCATCCAATCAGCAATGTCTAATTTTAGGTGATTATTGTTTCCTCTAATTTTTTTATTCAAAATACTAGCAAAATATATACCACCTACGAAAGAATTTTTTAGAGGTAAAAAAACGAATCTAAAGGGTGTATTAATTACTGTTAGAAAAATATCTCTAAGTGGTCTATAAATACATCTAAATGGGCTATTTCTTAATATATTTGGAGTCAATGCCTCATCATATAAGATATTTAAAGTATATTCTTTTTTATAATCCAAACTAAAACTTTGATAAATATCATACGTAAAAGAATAATCTTCTCTCCAGTTATAGGCGCCTTTATAAAAAAATTTGTACATTTTATTTGTAATATAATTACAGTCATCTAATGTAAAGGGATCCACATCTTCATTATTTATTATTTTTTTCATTTGATCTTGAATTTCATGAGGCTCACAATACGAATCTGTCCAATCATAGTCTATGAATTGTGATGCATACAATACAGCGTCTTTGTATTCTATGGAGTATTTTGTCATTTTAATACACATCCTTTCTTAAATATTAACATTTATTATTATATCAGATTTTCTATATATCAAATCTAAAATAATGCTTAAAGATTTATATTTTTATATTTACACTTCCAGTATTATTTAATCTGGAAGTACTAACTATAGCACTATTACCAAATGCAGTGTTACTACCAAGTACAGCATTACTACGACTAAGTACTGAACTATCTGGGGAAACCAAATTCACTACTTTTCCGGAAGCACCAATATTTATATTACCATCTCTCCTTGTAGAGTAAAATACTATCTCCCTAATATATTCATCTATTTGTTGAAATTTTTCGAATTGCTGATTGTACTCGGGAGATTTATTTTTAATTTCCCTGTATTCATTTTCAATATACTTCAAAAAATGACATATTCCATCTTGAAAATATTTTTTATATTTTACAAAATATTCTTCAGAAGGTGATTCACTTCTTGTCATTCTACGAGCAAAATCAATTAACTTAACTTCAACGGAACCATTATCATCCGCTGCAATAAGTATACTGCTGTCAAGAAATGCATATTCATTATTTTCTACTACTACTTTCAATATTTCTGCTACTTTATTATATATTGTTCTTAATGCTTGTTCCTTTTGTCCGGTATATTGTATTAATTGTGCTAGTAATATTTCAGAGTTTCTTCCAGTTTTTGCCCTTTGAATATTATCTCTTCCTTTAATTACTCTCCAACCTCTGCTTCCTTGGCTTGTTATATAGTCCATTAAAAGATCTCCATTTTTTCTTACCCAAATAAAATCTTCACCTTTATCATGCAACGATCTTTCAGTATAACTTGTTGTCCTTATTCCAACTTTTATATCAATAGCCTTCTTTGAAGGTAGCATATCTCTTGAAATATCTTCTAATATTATTTGTGAGGACAATACATCTATACTTATTGGTTTTGGAACAATTTTATTTAATTTATTTTCTGGGTTATCAATAAGATTATAATAAAAAGATACTTCTGGATCATTTGCTATTTTGTAACATAAACCTCTTCGACAAAATGTTTTTCCCATTCCACTTTCTGTTATTGGCGAACCATTAGTGACAGGACTATTAATATCGTTTGCTTTTTCTAATATTTTTATACCTCTTTCAAGAGAAAAAATATTGTAATTCCAACAGTTAGTATAGTCCGCTGAATTTGTGAATTCAGTTATTCCCTCTCTTGTGAAATGTTTGCTTGGTTTATGTATTTGATCTAAGACAAGATACCCCTCACCAGAAGTATATACAAAAATAGCTGTATTAGGTTTTTGAGATATTGAAGCAGATAAATGAATAATTTTTTCTAGAGAATTCGCATTTTTTTCTTTTAGCATATTAAATATTTTAGTAAAGCCTTTACTTTTTGCTAACATAATAGCAGTGAAACCTTTATTATTTATAACATCTGTATCAACTCCTAATTCAATGAGTATTTTTGCGCTTTTTTCATAGCCATTTTCTAAAGCAGTTATTAAATCATTGCCTTTTATAGTCGCATCTGCATGATATTGCAACAATAACTGCACCATTTGAGGATTATTATTTTCAGCAGCTATAAAAGGGGTAAGATTCCTTCATTATTTCTAACATCAGTACTTATGCCTTTAGATAATAGTTTTTGCACTATCTCAATATTGTTATTTCGTACAGCAATACCTAAAAGTATTTCACTATCCTTGCTTTTAAGCCTATTATTTTCATATCTATCAATCAAAGGAACTGCTATATCAGTTAAATTATTTTTTACGGCATAAAATAGAGTTGTATACCCTACTTGTGCTCCATGATTTAGCAGTTTTATAGCTATACAAGTATTATTATTTTGTACAGCTAATATAAGTGGAGAAACCCCGTTTTTATTTTCTGCATTAATATTTATAGTTCCCACAGATAATAGTTTTCTTACTAGTTCTAAATTATTATTGCGTACAGCAATATGTAATAATGTATCTTTATCCTCAGTTTTAAACCTGATATCTGCTCCTTTATCTATTAATAATATTGCTATATTTGTCAAGTTTCTGTCTACAGCGTAAAATAAAGGTTCACATCTTGAATTTCCCCACTTATCGTAATAATTTACCTTTACTCCATGATTTAATAGTTTTTCAACTATCTCAATATTGTTATTGCGTACAGCAATCAGAAGCAATAAAAGCTCAGCTATTGCATCATTTATTCTCATAGCAACTTCTAAAAGGGTTGCTCCGTTTTTATCTTCAGTGTATATATCAGCACCCTGTGAAACCAAAAGAGAAAATGCTTCTATATTACCTGTCTTAATAGCATAATGAAGAGGTGACATACCTTTTGATAAAGCATTCAGATTCGCTTTTGGAAGAAGTAGCCTTAAAGCCTCCATATTGTTTGTTATTATGGCAGCTAATAACGGGCTGATGCCATAATCATCTACTTTCTCAACTGAAGCCCCTTTATTAATCAATAGACTAACAGCTTCATTTTTCTTTAAGAAGATTGCATATGCTAGTGGTGAAAAGAAAGATGAAGCTGTTCTTATTTGATTAATATTTGCATTATTACGTATCAAAATGTCTAATATCTGACAATTATTAGTAACAATAGCCGTGAATATTGGAGAAAACCCATTTGCATTAATGTCATTTACATTAGCACCTAGATGCAAATAATCTTGCACTTGAGCTAATTCTTGCTGTGATATTGCTATAAATAAATTAGTGTTAAGTTCACTTTGAACAATTCCTTTGGTTTCTTGAAAAGTATCTGCTCCAGAAATTAAAAATTGATGTATATTGTCTGAAATAGCCAAATCTTTAGGTGTTTTACCATTTAAATCTTGAATAATAAGGTTGGCACCTCTTTGTTTTAATAATCTTAAAGCAGCTACATTACCAATTTTGGCTGCTAGGTGTATAGGTGTTAAACCATTATTGTCTACTGCATTAATATTCACTCCTTTATCGATAAGCGTACTTAGTATGATAGAATTACAGTTTCCTGAAACAGCACAGTGTAATGCTGACATACCGTATAGATCTACAGCATTCGCATTCGCTTCATGCGATAGTAAAACATTTATTGCATTTTCTTTATTACTTAAAAGAGCTGTATGTAAAGGTGTTCTTAGAATAACACTCTTTGCTTCGATATCAGCTTTATTTGAAATCAATAATTCGACAGCTTCTTTCTTGTTGTTTATTGCTGCAGCATGTAAAGGAGTATATTCACATGCACCTCTAGCTTCAATATTTGCATGGTTAGCAAGTAATATTTTCATTGCATCAATGCAATTGCCTTCTGACGCCATATGTAAAGCTGTCTTTCCCAATGTAAGATCAGCTTCCTCAAGGTTGACTCTTCTATTTACTAACAATTGGACTAATTCTTTATCATTCTTTCTTACTGCGTAGTGTAATAAGGTTAGCCCCGATTGGGTTTTTGGCATATTATTTGTATTTACATCTTTTAACAATTCATTTATGCAGTTTTGATTTCCCAACTTAATAGCTAATTCAATGGGTATATCACCATTTATATCTGCTTGGAAAAGGTCTGCTCTATTATCGATTAAAGGTCTGACAATTCTGATTTTATTACCATAAATCGCCCAATGCAATGTAGAAAATCCATTTTTGCCCTTTGCATGAATATTTGCTCCTCGTTCTAAAAGTCTCTGCATTGCTTCCAATTTATCAAAATAAATTGCGTAATGTAGCGGAGTATCTCCTTCTGCATCTTTTTCTTCAATATTCGATCCATTATCTAGCAATATATTTATTGCTTCTATACTATTATTAACAGCAGCTCTATGTAATGCAATACTACCATCATTATTTTTTATGCGCCAATTAGCACCTTTGTGAAGAAGATATCTGAGGCACTTAACACTGTTGTGATATGCCGCTAAATGCAACAATCGATCTTTGTTTTCTACTTCATCGTTATCAATACTTACCCCACTTCTTAAAATCCGACTATCTTCAATTTCATATTTTGCAGTGTCTAAATCATCTTCCTGTATAGCTTTTTTTAACTTTTCATTAATTGGCATTGCAATTCCTCCCTAAATACTTATTTCCTTTAAAAATAAACCTATAAAAAAACACAAAAGAAGAACAGTGACTAAAAATTTTAAATAAAACATTTTTAGTCACTGTTCTTCTTTCATTTAAATGGTTACTTAGAAATCTTTATACTTTCATTTATAACCTTAAATAATTTTTATACAGCTAAAAACATCTTATTGCCTTAATTTACTACTATCAACTTTTAATAATTGCTATTATATAGCTATTATATAAAAATCTCAATATATATTTGGTTGGAGCTTTCTGCACTTTCTGCGGGCAAGTATCAACATATAATGACGGTCGCAAAAATGTTATTTTGCGACCGTCATTATATGTTATATATGTACGCAAATTAATTATACCATATAAATCAGTGATTATTGTTTAGAAAAGAAATGCGACAAACAAATGAATCAAACTTGAATTTGTCGCATTTCTAATGTTACAATAAATATTAAATGCATCAAAATAATACTACATTTCTTTATATTTATACCCCACGCATGATCCTTTGCATCAACAGGAAATGTTATAAAAGATGAAGGATCATTTTCATTTAATGAAAGGAGCATGTCAGATATTTTCTTTTCTTCTATTAAGATTTTGGAAAATAAAATATCTCACTTTGTCCAATTGAAATTGGTTGGTTGGTTTAAAACCCTTTAAAACTTGCTTCCTTGACAAAAAATAAATAGATACTATATACTTTATCCTATATTAATATACTACCAATAATTTATAAGTATGAACGATAAGGAGGTCTAACAATGAGAAAGGTTGTTGAAATAAGATGGCATGGCCGCGGTGGTCAAGGAGCAAAAACTGCGTCACTGCTACTTGCAGATGCAGCATTTAATACTGGCAAATATATTCAAGGATTTCCTGAATATGGACCAGAGAGAATGGGAGCACCTATAACAGCTTATAATAGGATAAGTGATGATAGGTTGACTATTCATAGTAATATATACGAACCAGATTATGTTGTTGTTGTTGATGAAACATTATTAAATTCAGTTAATGTAACTGCTGGATTAAAAAATGACGGTGCAATTATTGTCAATACTTCTAAGTCTCCAGGCGAAATCACATCCTTATTGAATGGTTATACGGGTAAAGTTTATACAATTGATGCAAGAACTATTTCTATTGAAACTTTAGGGACTTATTTCCCAAATATACCTATGCTTGGTGCTGTTGTTAAGGTCAGTGGTGTAATGGATGAAAAAGCATTCTTAAATGATATGGTTGCATCATTCAAACACAAATTTAAGAAAAAGCCAGAAGTTGTTGAAGGAAATATAAAAGCATTAGAAAGATCGATGCAGGAGGTGCATGGAATATGAATAAAGAAAAAATAACTAATCCAAGTGTTACCTGGAAGGATATATCCGAAGGTGGGACAATAGCTTGCCCTGGTAACGCGCATGACTTTAAAACAGGGGATTGGCGTTCAATGAAACCAGTATGGCTTAAAGATAAATGCAAACAATGTCTATTATGCTATCCAGTATGCCCTGATACTTCAATATTGATAGATGAAGAGGGAAAGAGAACTGATTTTGATTTTGACCACTGCAAAGGATGTGGCGTATGCGTAAAGGTATGTCCTTTTAAAGCCATTGATTTTGTAGAGGAAAGTAAGTAAAGGGGAGGGAATAATAATGGCGATCAGAGAAAGAATGAGTGGTAATGAAGCAATGGCAGTTGCAATGAAACAGATAAATCCTGATGTTGTTGCAGCTTTTCCTATAACTCCATCAACAGAAGTACCTCAGTATTTTTCATCATTTGTTGCAGATGGTACAGTTCAAACAGAATTCGTAGCAGTTGAATCAGAACACAGTGCGATGTCAGCTTGTGTTGGTGCAGAAGCTGCTGGAGGACGCGCAATGACAGCAACTTCTGCAAATGGATTAGCTTTAATGTGGGAAGTACTATATATAGCAGCATGTTCAAGACTTCCAATAGTTCTAGCATGTGTTAATAGAGCACTATCTGGACCGCTGAATATTCAAAATGATCATAGTGACTCAATGGGAGCTCGTGATTCAGGCTGGATTCAATTATACAGTGAAAATAATCAAGAGGCATATGATAACATGTTGATGGCAAATAGAATAGGGGAACACTCAGATGTTATGTTGCCTGTGATGGTATGCCAAGACGGATTTATTACGTCCCATGCTGTTGAAAATATTGAGTTAATTGAAGATGATAAAGTTAAAAAGTTTGTTGGAGAATACAATCCAAAGTATTATTTATTAAATAAGCAAAATCCAGTATCAGTTGGTCCTCTAGATCATCATACGCATTGCTTCGAGCATAAAAGACAGCAAGCCCAAGCAATGATGAATGCTAAAAAGGTTATTCTTGAAGTTTCAAAAGAATTTAAGGCTTTAACTGGAAGAGAATATGGATTGTTTGAATCATACAAGACTGATGATGCTGAAGTTGTTATTGTCTTATTAAACTCTACAGCAGGAACCGCAAAGTATGTTGTTGACCAATTAAGAGCAGCTGGTAAAAAAGTAGGGGTTATAAAACCGAGAGTATTTAGACCTTTCCCAGTTGATGAAATTACAGAAGAATTAAAAAAGTTTAAGGCTATTGCTGTTATGGACAAGTCTGATGGATTTAATGCAGCAGGTGGTCCATTATTTACAGAAGTAACAAGTGCTATGTATGCAAAAGGTGTATGTGGACCAAAGATAATAAATTATATTTATGGTCTTGGTGGAAGAGATGTAAAATCAAGCGATATAGAGTTTGTATTTCATGAATTATTTAATATTGTTTCCACAGGTAAAATAAACTCAGTGTTTAATTATCTTGGTGTAAGGGAATAGGGGGCGCGTATTTAAATGGCATATAATTTAAAAGAAGCAGCAAAAAAACCTGAAAGATTGACAGGTGGACATAGAATGTGTGCTGGTTGTGGAGCACCACCGATTGTCAGACAGATCTTAAGAGCCTTAAATGTTGATGACCATGCAGTAATAGGATGTGCCACAGGATGTCTTGAAGTATCAACATTCCTATATCCATATACATCATGGAAAGATTCATTTGTTCATAATGCTTTTGAAAACTCAGCAGCATCGGTATCAGGAGCTGAAGCAGCATACGTTGCGATGAAAAGAAAAGGTAAAATAAAAGGTGACACAAAGTTTATCGCATTTGGTGGAGATGGCGGAACATACGATATAGGACTACAATCCTTATCAGGTGCTATGGAAAGAGGCCATGACATGGTTTATGTATGCTATGACAATGGGGCATATATGAATACTGGAATTCAAAGATCATCTGCAACACCAAAGTATGCAGATACAACCACATCACCAGCAGGAAAAGTAATACCAGGTAAAACACAAAACAGAAAAGATCTTACAGAGGTACTTGTAAACCATCATATACCTTATGTCGCTCAAACAGCTGCAGTAGGAAATATGAAAGATTTATATGAAAAAGCTGAAAAAGCAATCTATACAAAAGGTGCAGCTTTCTTAAATGTATTAGCTCCATGTCCAAGAGGATGGAGATACAATACTCCGGATTTGATGGAGATAAACAAGTTGGCAGTTGAAACCTGTTTCTGGCCATTATACGAAGTTATAGACGGAAAATATATAATTTCATACAAACCAAAGAACAAGCTACCTATAACAGAATTTTTAAAACCACAAGGTAGGTTTAAACACCTATTTAAACCTGAGAATGCACTTCTTCTTGAAGAAATTCAAGAAGAAGTTGATAAGAGATGGGAAATGCTTAATAAATTAGCAGAAAAATAATACTTCCAAAGAAACAACGAAAACAAAAGTGCTAAGTCGAACAGCTAAATTCATGATGAAACACTTTTGTTTTTGTTTTTGTTTTCAAATAAAGTTTTTCATTCTATTCCATCGGCGAAAATTCCTTCATTTAAACTACCTGTTCTGTATCCCTTTAGGTCTAAGCAAATATTTTTAAACCCAATACCTTTAAACTGATAAAAAACTTCATCCATAAAATTCATATCAAAAAATTTTTCTCTTTCATTTGGCATTACTTCAATTCTTGCTATATCTTGATGATATCGTACCCTTACTTGTTTAAAACCCTTATCAAACAAGTATTGTTCGCCAATATCGACCATTCTTAATTTTTCTTTTGTTATCTTCTCTCCATATGGAAACCTTGAAGAAAGGCAAGCAAAAGATTGCTTATCCCATGTAGCTAATCCCATTTCTCTTGAAAAAAGTCTTATATCATACTTGGTCATTTGCACTTCCTTTAAAGGACTTCTTATTCCAAGTTCTTTTATCGCTTTTAGACCTGGTCTATAATCACTTAAATCATCAAGATTTGACCCTTCAGCAATGTTGTCAATTCTATGTTCTTTTGCAATATCAATTATTTTAGTAAATAGCTCTCTTTTACACAAATAACACCTATTTATTGGATTATCAGAAAAACCTTCGATCTCTAATTCTTTAGAGGTTACTATTGTATGATTGATATTAAAAATCTTTGTGAAATTTTGAGCCTCATTAAATTCTCTATCTGGAAATGCTTCTGATTTGGCGGTTACAGCATAAACTTTATCTCCAAGAACATCATGTGCTACTTTAAGTAAGAAAGTACTGTCTACGCCCCCTGAAAAAGCTACTATTAAATTATTCAATGATTTTAAATAAAGCTTTAAGCTCTCTAATTTATTTATCATAATACTTCTCCTACAATAATATTTTTATTTTGACATCGAATCTCATACTCATTTAGATCTTTTATCGTTGGGGATACTCCACATAATGGGCAAGCTTCTCTTTTACTCCAATCAATGATCCTAATTTCCATATTCAGGCTATCAAAGCTTAATATCTTGCCAGATAGAGTTTTTCCAATCCCTAAGATTACTTTAATACACTCAAGCGCCTGTAAAGAACCAATAGCCCCTGCAATTGCACCGATTACCCCAGTATCACTACATGAAGGTACTACTCCATCCTTTGGTGGGTCAGGGTATAGGCATCTATAGCACGGCGTTTTGTCAGGAATAATAGTCATTAGAATTCCTTCAAAACCAAGTATCCCTCCTTCAATCACAGGTTTCTTTTGAAAATAGCAACAATCACTAATCAAGAATCTGGTTGAAAAATTGTCAACAGCATCAACTATGACGTCATACTCACTGATTAGATCTTGAACATTATCAATATTCACTCTTTGGATGTGTTTATTAATTATTACATCAGGGTTTAATCTTCTTAATTTATCATATGCCGATACAACCTTTCTTTGGCCAAGATCATCATTAGAATAGAGTATTTGTCTTTGGAGGTTTGATAGTGTTACCGTATCAAAATCAGCAATCCCTAAGGTTCCGATTCCAGCAGAAGCCAAATAATAAAGTGCAGGTGACCCCAATCCCCCAGCGCCAATAACTAATACCTTTGAGTTAAACAGTTTCTCTTGGCCCTTACTTCCGATTTCTTTTAAGATCAACTGTCTTGAGTACCTTAATACCTGATCATCATTTAGTTTGAAATCGGATTGCATATTCTACCCCTCCGCCATAGAGCCATTAAAAGTAATTAAATCTTTTACTACATAAGAAGCAATAATAAGCCCTGCCACCGAAGGAACAAATGATATGCTTCCGGGGATCTGGCGCCTTATTGTACATGTACACCTTTTTGTTGCACCCTTAGGACAAATGCATCCGGTATCACAGTCTGTATCATTAGAGTCAACCGGTTTTATCGGCTCCTCTTTTGAATAAACAACCTTTAAGTCTGATATATTTTTCTTTCTTAGTTCTTTTCTCATAACCTTAGCAAGTGGACAAATAGACGTATCATAAATATCTGCAATTTCAAACCTTGTAGGATCAAGCTTATTTCCTGCGCCTAAGCAACTAATTATTGGTATGTTCATTAATTTAGCTTTAACTATAAGATCTAGCTTTGATGTAACGGTATCAATAGCATCAACTATATAATCATAATCATTACTGATTAATTCATCAGAATTCTTCTCACTATAAAAACTTTGTACTGCAGTAACCTTAACATTTGGATTAATGTCAAGGATTCTTTCACGCATAACATCTACTTTCGGCTTTCCTATCGTCGCATGGGTCGCTTGAATCTGCCGATTTATATTAGTTAAGCAAATGCAATCATCGTCCACCAAAATCACCTTGCCAACCCCAGCCCTTACAAGACCTTCAACCGCGAAAGATCCTACCCCACCAACTCCAAAAATAGCCACCTTGCTGTTTTTGAGTATGTCTATATTTTTCTTTCCAATCAACAACTCTGTTCGTGAAAACTCATACAACATAATAAATTAATTCCCTCTTTCTCTACTTAGGAACAGCTATTTTATCATTTAGCTGATCTTCGTTTTTATTATCATCACTCATTATAGATCAACAAAGTAACTCATACAATGTACTTGACATACAAATTATACTATAATACTCTTGATTAAGAATAAATATAGATTATAATGTTTATTTATTGTTTTATAGGAGTAATTAGTATGCCACAAATTGAAAAGATTCTTGAATACAACAAAGAATTTGTTGAAACAAATAAGTATGAAGTATTTACTTCCACTAAATATCCAAATAAAAAGATAGCTATTCTGTCTTGTATGGACACACGTCTTACTGAGCTTTTACCAGCAGCTTTAAATTTAAAAAATGGAGATGCCAAAATAATTAAGAATGCTGGTGCTTGTATAATTCATCCTTTTGGTAGTGTTATGCGAAGCATCTTGGTCGCTATATACGAACTTGGCGTTGAAGAAGTACTGGTTATAGGGCATCATGACTGTGGAATGCTTGGCATGGAGTCATCAAAGTTGATTGAAAAGATGTATGCACGAGGAATTACAAAGGATAAATTTGATATGCTACACGTCTGTGGCATAGATATTAATAAATGGCTTACAGGGATTAATAGTATTGAAGCATCTATTTCAGAAACAGTTTATTTGATAAAAAATCACCCTTTAATACCTGACGATATAAATGTGTATGGGTTTATTATGGATCCCGAAACAGGTAAACTTGATAGCTACTGATCAATAATAAAATTTCTTATCAAATCCAAGGTATTTAAAAGGCTAGCATAACGAATTTCTGATCTATCACCCCAAAGCTTGAGTTCCTTACATATAGTATCATTAGCATGTGCAAGTGCAATATATACAAGCCCTACAGGCTTTTCTTTCGTACCCCCTTCTGGTCCTGCAATTCCTGTCACCCCTACTCCTAAGTTTGTATTGGACAATCTTCTGATTCCGTTAGCCATCTCTATTGCAGTTTCTTGACTAACAGCTCCAAATTTTTGAAGAGTACTGGGATTCACGTTTAAAAACTCAATTTTAGACTCATTGCTATACGATACAACTCCTCTATTAAAAACTTTTGAGATTCCTGGAACAGAAGTAAGTTCGCTTGCAATTAATCCTCCTGTACATGATTCTGCAACCGAAATTGTTATATTAGACCTTATTAATAGTTCTCCGACTACCTGCTTTAAAGGCTTGTTATCTGTAGAATAAATAGCATTACCTATCCTGCTTTTAATTTTATTTACAATAGGATCAATAATAATATTAGGATCTTCATCATCTTTACATCTCGCAGTTACTCTTAGTGTTACTTCAAAATCGCCCGCATATGGTGCTATAGTTGGGTTAGACTGCCCATTTATAATATCCATGATCTTATTTTCTAGAGCTGATTCTCCAATACCAAATACTCTTAAATATGTAGACACAATTTTAAAATCGGATTTCTTCCTAAAGTAAGGAATCACTGCCTCCTCGAACATAAGTTTCATTTCTTTTGGAGGACCAGGAAGCAGTATTATTACATTTTTATCGTTTTCAATAATACATCCAGGTGCTGTTCCGTTATTGTTTTCTAAAATAATACAATCCTTAGGAAAATATGCTTGTTTTTCATTTTTCTCCACCATAGACCTTTTTATTTTTTCAAAGTATGCCTTAATTTTATTTAAACTATATTCATCTAATACTAATTCTTTATTTAAGGTCTCAGATACAATCTCCTTAGTCAAATCATCCTTAGTAGGACCAAGTCCACCTGTCATTATTATTATATTTGCTCGCTCAAAAGCGATATTCAGAGATTGCTTTAATCGCCCAGGATTATCCCCTACCACACTATGATAATAAACGTTTATACCTAATTCATTCAATCTTTGCGAAATATACTGTGCATTTGTATTTGCGATTTGTCCTATCAACAATTCTGTACCAACTGCTAGAATCTCAGCATTCATCTCTTATATGTCCTTTACACAAATATAAATACTATCACTGAATACCTACTTTGTCTCATACCAGCTATTACCTGATTTTACATCAACTTTCAGCGGAACCTCTAATTTAACTGCATTCTCCATACAGTTCTTTAGCAGTGCTTTGACAATTTCAACCTCATTATTATATGTTTCAATGATAAGCTCATCATGTACCTGTAAAATCAATCTAGACTTTAAATTCTTTGTTTTCAATTCATTATAAACATTAACCATTGCTATTTTAATAATATCAGCGGCTGTGCCTTGAATCGGAGTGTTCATAGCAATGCGTTCGCCAAATTGACGAATATTAAAATTACTTGACCTAAGCTCAGGTATTTCTCGTTTCCTATTAAACAGGGTCTTTACATATCCATTATTTTTTCCATATTCAACAATGTCTTTCATATATTTATGAACATTTGGGTATTTATCTAGATACTCATCAATGTATCTTCTTGCCTCTTTTTTGGTTATATTCAAATCCTTCGCCAGACTAAAGTCTCCTATGCCATAGACAATTCCAAAGTTAACAGCCTTTGCCCTTGATCTTAACAATGTTGTAATATTCTCCTTTGGAACATTAAAAACATTTGATGCGGTTGTCGTATGTATATCTTCATCATTTAAAAATGCATTTATCATATTTTGATCTTTTGTAATATGGGCTAGCACCCGAAGCTCAATTTGAGAATAATCTGCATCAACTAAGCAATAATCAGAATTTATCGGAATAAATACTTTACGTATTTTTCTACCCATCTCAAGCTTGATAGGGATATTTTGCAAATTCGGTTCTGTACTGCTTATTCTTCCTGTTACAGTAACTGTTTGATTAAAACTTGAATGTATTCTTTTAGTTTTAGGATTTATAACATTTAATAATCCTTCTACATAAGTTGTTTTTAATTTAATAAGCTGCCTATACTCCAGAATATTTGAGATAATTTCATGCTTTGTAAGAAGCTTTTCTAACACTTCTACGTCAGTAGAATATCCTGTTTTGTTCTTTTTTACAATAGGTAAATTCAACTTTTCAAATAGAATTTGTCCCAATTGTTTTGGTGAATTAATGTTAAAGGTCTCGCAAGCTATGCTATGAATTTCGTGCTCTATATATCTTATTTTTTCATCTAGTTCTAAAGAAAAGTCAACCAAAGCCTGCCTATCAACCATTATGCCGTAATACTCCATGCTAGCAAGCACTTCAATCAGTGGTAGTTCAACATCATAGTACAACTTAGTTTGTTCATTTTCTTTTATCTTCTCATCAAATATTTTCACAAGCTTAAAGATCAAACTCGAATACCTACAGCTTAAGCTTGAAAGCAAGTCTTGCGGAATTTCTGAAAAATCCAAGTGCTTCTTCCCCTTACCTTGAATTAGCTCAATAGATTCTATCTGCATAGATAAATAAATTTTTGAAAGATCAGACACCGAATACGCTTCCATCGATGGATTTAAAATATAAGCAGCAATAAAAGTGTCAAACCCTAACCCATTAAAATCCACTCCCCTACTTTTAAGGTAAGTAATCAGGGATTTAAGATCATGGCCATATTTTTTAATCTCATGGGACTCAAAGATTTCTTTGAACTCATTAACAAACTCATCTTCTTTAATACAATCATGCAACTTAATATAAAACTTAGCATCAAAATCATTAAGCATTGATTTCAAACAAACACTTATTCCTGACAAGTTTTCTGAATTTTTGTCAAGCAAATAATATAAAGATACTTCTCTTTCTCTTTTAATATCATTTTTAAGATTATTTAACTGTGATAAGCTTTCTATAAGTGTCACTTGAATATCTGTAAAAGCCATCAATTCATTTGAAGCTTCACCCAGCTTATATTTCTTGATTAGACTCTTAAACTCAAGTTTCTTAAATACATCGTATAATCTAGTTCTATCAATCTCTCTACGCTTTAGATCTCTTATATCCCATTCATTCGGCATAGTCTTATTGATCGTAGCTAGTTTCCTACTCAAAAATGCAAGACTCTTATTCTCGATCAACTTTTCTTTTAAACTTTTTTTAGTTATTTTATCAATATTGTCATACAGATTTTCTATACAAGAAAATGTTTTAATAAGTTCAAGCGCAGTCTTTTCTCCAACTCCAGGGATACCAGGTATATTATCTGATGCATCTCCCATAAGTCCCTTTACGTCGATAAATTCTGTAGGAGTTATTCCAAATGTTTCTTGGATTTGCTTTTCTGTATACTCTACAGTTTCATTCTTCCCCGCCTTTGTTCTGATTATCTTAATCCTCGTTTTGCTACTCGCAAGCTGCAAAGCATCTCTATCCCCTGTAACAATTACTACTTCCAAGCCATATTCTTCTGCCTTGAATGCCAATGTTCCAATGATATCGTCAGCTTCATATCCTTCACTTTCAACTCTTTTTATATTCATTGCATCTAAAACTTCTTTGATTACTGGCATTTGAACAGCAAGCTCAGACGGCATCCCTTTTCGATTTGCTTTATACTCTGCAAATTCTAGATGGCGAATTGTCGGTGCTCTTAGATCAAAAGCTACACACAGATACTCAGGATGATCTTCTTCAAGATACTTATTCAAAATATTTATAAACCCAAAAACGGCATTTGTGTACAATCCATCAGAAGTCGTAAGAAGATTTGGTCCCATAATCCCATAAAAAGCTCTATTTAAAATACTATTCCCATCAAACAACATCAATTTCATCGTTGGCATTATTAAGATCCTTTCTCTTCTTTATTTTTAAGTGTACACGGTCACCTTTTCTATACTTAAAGTTATTATCTTTAATCGAAATAAATACTTCAAATCCGAATTCATTAACCAACAAAACAGCTTTATCGTTCTCTACCCTATCAACCACTGCCATTAGTTTCAAATATAACACCTTCTTTAATGTTAAGTGTATTTTTTAATATTTATTTCATACTTTATTCTACACAAAATACTAAGGACTTGTCGAGTAATATTTGATTTTCATGCTTCTTAAGACAAGGGGGGGCTTACTTCCTTGTCCTCCTCTGTTCAGACATAGGACAAGGAAGTAAGCCCCCCTTGCCTCACTATATTTGATTTTCATGCCTTGGCTAAGATTTGCAAGCAGATCTGACAGCTTTCACATATTATGACTCTACCTGTAAAGATATTTTTTATCGTGTCTATCAACTCTTTATTTGAAAAACTAGCAACATTGTGGATTTTTATTTTTTTAGGAGCCAAGGTAATTAATGAACTAATTAATAGATCATCATAATTAATTTCAGAGGCTATAAAATCAGCCGAAAATTCATTTATACATTCATCAGTAATTTCCCGTTTTGTTTCATCCATTATTTGATATTTATTGTTTTTATTAAAGACTATGTGCAGCAATTTATATTTTGAGTCTTGAATATTAACAAAATACTTTAATAACTGTATGAATTCTTTATACTCCCGATCCTTTAGAAACTCACCTACCGCGCTTTCAACAACCGACTCCAGTTCCTTAATATACTCTTTCAATCTAAAGTTTACGAATCCATCAATAATGATTGTATTTGATGATTCGAAATAGTCGTGCAATTTTCTTATAATAATGTTTCTTCGCCTTATTCTATGTATGCCATTTATGAAGTACTGATCATCAGTATTTATAAAATCAATGGCAAACCTTAATATTTTAGACCTCTCGAATAATGAAAAATAACAATAATTCGTATTAATAATTCTTTTGAGTATTTTATTTTCATAATTTTTTATTATATAATCTGCAATAATATTTGAAACTAAAGCAACTAACTCATCGAATTCTTTCGTTCTTTTTTCATCATTAAGATCATAAGATAAGCCATCATCTTTTATTCTGCACAAAATTGAGCAATTTTCAAGATCTTTTTGTTCTTCAAAGAGATAAACATTATTTGATTCGTACTTTTTAGCTGATTCTTTTTTCATATAATAAATCAATTCTTTTGGTGGTTCATCTATTCTGATGAAAATAAACTGCACAACGCTCACTTCCTTTAAAGAGTAGTATATGTTCTTTTGATTTTAGTATTCAAATTTAAACATATATTTATTATATGAGAATTAGTATTTTACGTTCACACAACAAAAAGAATACCAAGCAATGTGTCCTAGTATTCTCTTTAACAAGAACAATATGGTGAGTATTTGAATATTATATATTGCACACTTTTTACAAAAATAAATCAATTTAGGAGGTGAAGAAAATGTTCTTACGAAGATTCACTAAAGAAATTAAAGGAAAGGTTTATGAAGATTTTAATGAAAACAATTTACAAAATAATTTTAAAAAGCCACTGAAAGACATTTCTATAAAGCTGTTTAAAGTCTCTGATTATAAGGTGAATTGCGAAGCAAGAGAGAACCCCCTGGGGGGTAAGGTGAATTGCGAAGCAAGAGAGAACCCCCTGGGGGATAAGGTGAATTGCGAAGCAAGAGAAGACCCCCTGTGGGGTGATGTAAAAGAAGATAATAAAGAAAGATTTAAAATATTAAAACATAAACATATTTCAACCACAAAGACTGATGCTTTTGGTAAATATAAGTTTGTTGCAAATCCAGGGATATATTCAGTAAATCTGGATGTCGATACCCTACCATTAGGAAAGGGTGTCATAGAAATAAGTAAGATTATAGGTATTGGAAGATCCGGAAGTATTGATTTTATAGTTAAAGATATTGATTCTGTTTACATAAACCAGGATAGTCTCAATATAAATATTGGAGAAGATTTCTCGATTAGCCCAGTTGCAAAAGATAAAGATGGTAATATCCTGACAGGTAGAATGGATTATTATTCTCTTGATAAAAGTCTTAATTTTCGTTCAAATATGTGTAGTGTGTCACCAAAATCATTAAATGAACTTAAAACAGATCTAATCATAGATATCGGCAGATCAAAACTGAAGATCCCTATTAATATTACAGTCCCTAAAGTAAGTATCATTGATAAAATAAACCTTTCTAAAAGAATAGGATTGATAGATGAGCATAAGAGAATTCACACTTTAATAAATGTATTATTTAATAGAAGTGAGTTACCAGAAGAATATCACTCTCAAATCCCTATAAAAAGTGGGACCAGAATTATTGAAGAAATAAAAAGATATATAGATAGAATAGATGCAGATTCAAATATTGTAGATAGAGCAAAAAAATATCTCAAAACTCACATGCCTAAGTTAGATAGAACCTATAAGAGCCCTAGTGGATATTTTAATATTAATTATACACTAAAAGGTGAGCATGCAGTTACATCAAGAACTAGAAATCCAAGAGCTGTACCTTCATATATTCAGAAAGTCGGTCAGGCATTTGATCAGGCAAAAACCTTTACTTGTACAACAAGAGGTTTCAGAGAACCCATTTTAGAAGAAGGAAAAAAAATGTACGAAGTATATGTTTATGACCTAAAAGGCAAATACGGGACTACATATTCATCCCAATATTTTTCAGAAAAATCTGGCAGAAATAAAGTTGCTTCAAGTTTCATATGCATTGATAACAATTATTCTGCTAAAAAAGGCTTTGACAAAGATAGAGATGAATGTATGAAAGTTACAGCAGCACATGAATTTTTCCATGGAGTAGAGTTTGCTTATAACGTTGATGCCGATCTTTGGTGGATGGAAGCCTCTGCCACATGGAATGAAGATGAGGTGTATACGGAGATTAATGATTATGTAAGATATATTGATAGCTATTTTTCAGCCACCTATACATCATTAGATGAAACTAACTATAGTGGAGTTATTTTTGCAAAATTTCTTTCAGAAAATTATGGTGGATACAATATAATTAAAAGAATATGGGAGGCACAGTCCTCAGGGCATTCTAACAGTATCAGTGCTATTGATAAAGTTATAAGAGAAATTGACGCGCAAAAGAACATTGGAGCTATTTTTAACCAATTTTCAGCATATAATGTCAATCCATCTCAATATTATAAAGAAGGTGAATCTTGGAAAACAACCGCTAAATCACAGCACGTTTATTGCGAGTACCCGATAGCTTCAACTCAAGGACAACTTAATCATTTATCCTCTAGTTATCATTTATTTAGACCTATAACATCACAGGCTTGCCAATCGTTACGGATCATAGTTGATGGATCAGATAAAGCAGATTGGGGTTTTATACTTCAAAAAAAGAATACTGAAGATAAACTTTATGCCTTAACTACAATAACTTCAGATGGAAAATTTAATAGAGCAGAAATTACAATAGAAAAATTCGGTGAAGAATTTGATGAAGTTTATCTAATCTCATCAAACCTTGAAAAAACACGTGATGATCTACAATATAAATATTGGGCAAGTATTATCTTTACTAAAGAAGGTGCCTAATTTGAAGGAATTAGATCAGTATTCTACTCCCCTTTTTGATGCAATAAAGAGATATATATCAAGTAGTGTCGTTCCTTTCCATGTCCCTGGGCACAAGCAGGGACGTGGAATTTGTGAACTAAGAGAATATGTAGGCATGCGTATATTACAGATGGATGTTAATGGCATGGAAGATTTAGATTATGTAAACAATCCAACTGGTGTTATCTTACAAGCTCAAAACTTGTTAGCACAAGCATTTCGTGCAAAAAACGCATATTTTTTGGTTAATGGTACAACTTCCGGGGTTCAAGCAATGATTATGAGTACGTGTGAACCTGGAAATAAAATAATAATTCCAAGAAATGCCCACAAATCTACAATCGGAGGAATAATCTTAAGTGGAGCGATCCCTGTATATGTTCAGCCAGCTATTAACACTAAGCTGGGCATTGCTATGGGAGTAACAAACGATAGTATCGAAAAAGCTATTAATGCTAATCCACATGCTAAAGCTGTTTTTGTAATAAACCCAACCTACTATGGTGTCGCATCAGATTTAAAATCAATCGTTGACCTTGCACATAGCCATGATATGGCAGTATTAGTGGATGAAGCACATGGAGCTCATATGTACTTCCACAATGAATTTCTATTGACTGCAATGGATGCTAATGCTGATATGAGTGCAGTAAGTATACATAAAACAGCAGGATCATTAACTCAAAGCTCAGCACTGCTTCTAAAGAGTAACATTATAAGCTCTGATATTGTAAGACAAGTATTGAATCTAACCTATACCTCCAGTGCATCTTATTTATTAATGTGTTCACTTGATCTTGCAAGGAAACAACTTGCTACAAATGGCAAATCAATACTAGATGAAGTACTAAATTTATCAAGAACATCAAGGATAGAGTTGAATCAAATTGAAGGATTATTTGCTTTTGGCAAGGAATTAATAGGAACATCTGGATGTTATGGATTTGATGAAACAAAATTAGGTATAAATGTAGCTGGATTAGGACATACAGGTTATGAAGCTGAAAGTAAGTTACGAAAAGAATACAATATTCAAATTGAACTTGCTGATATTTATAATATACTTGCTATCATTAGCCTAGGAGATAGAAAACAAGACCTGGATTATTTAGTTAATGCATTAAGGGATATGGCATCAAAATGTAAATCTAATGTTTTCAAGTATGAAAATATTATACCTTCTACTCCTGAGATTATAATTTCTCCACGTGAAGCATTCTACAGTACTAAAAAAATCATAAACTTAGAGAAATCTGAAGGAGAAATCTCAGGAGAGATTATAATGGCTTATCCTCCTGGTATACCTATAATTTGTATGGGTGAACGAATAACAAAAGATGTGATTGACTACGTTAAAATATTAAAATCTCAAAACTGTCACCTTCAAGGAACCTCAGACCCTAATGTAAACTATATAAGGGTATTAGGAAATAGCTAGTTCCATATAAGGAATCTTATAGGGCAATAACTACACCTACGATAATTAAAATTAAACCTATAATCCGTGCTAATGTAACTTGCTCCCCGAGAAAAAAAATTGAACACAAAATTGTAACCAGTGGGGAGCTGCACATAATAATAGTTACCAACGAAACCTCCCCCGATTTTATTGCAATAAAATATGCTAAATCTCCTATAAGCGTTGCAAAAATTGCCTCAGCTACAATAAGAAGAAACGATGCTGATGAAATGGTTCTTAATTTAAAAAACCCACCGTTAATTACCATCCAGCCTGAGATAATAACAAGTGTAAAGGTAGTCCTTATTGCTAAGCCTATTAAAGGGTTAATATCTTTTAATCCCAATTTAAGGAACAAAGGAGCAATTCCCCAACACAGCATACCTATTAACGAAAAAAGGATAACCATAAGATTATTTCCACCTAAATTAACTACAATATTTATATGCCTAATATGATTTTAAGCATGCATAATAATAAATTATGCTTAAACTTCTTTATTTAGAATTGAAAAAATTATTAACTTAAGCAATTATATCTGATTTAAAGAAAGAACTCATGGAATAATAATGCCATGAGTTCTTTCTTTAAATCAGATATAATTCTTTGGGACATACAGTATAGGCTTAAGCTAATTGCTCATAATATCAATATCCTGAATAATAAGGCGAATATCCATTCTGGTAACTTGGAGATTCATAACCTGAAGATTCATAACTTGGATACTGGTAACCGGAATATTCATACCCGGGATGTTCATAATGGTAGTGATGATGATGATGATGATGGTGATGATGTGTGGGTTCCTGTTCTTGCACGCAAACTTGAACATTTTCACTATTACGCATTAAAATTTCCTCCTTAAATTGTTCCTTCTGTATTAATATATGTAGCTTTATATGAATGAGTTACATAATTATGAGCTATTTGCGATGTTCAGCAAATAGCTCATAATATGTAACTTGTAAAATAAAATAACGCAAGATAGAATCTAAGAACGTAGGGAGAAACTGTAAATATTTTTTGTGGGAAAGTCGAAGAAAGTATTTTACATTCCCGTAATTTTACAAGGATATCTTGGAGCAAACCTATGTTTCTGCCTAATAATATTGATTCAATATCCATAATTTAGGGCAGACACATAGGTCTGCCCCTACAGGATATGGCATTTATGCCACAAAAGATTTCAAACAGGTCCTGAGAAAAATTTGCTACCTCTGAATAGTTACTAATATTCTGTAACAATTGACGTATGATATACAAGACTTAATAGGCTAAAACACTTTTACCGAAAATAGCTTGACAAAGATTTATGAACACTATAATATATAAAATGTTCTTATGAAGGCTTGATTTTTATATGGAGAGATGGTCGAGTTGGTTTAAGGCACCGGTCTTGAAAACCGGCGTAGGTGTGAGCTTACCGTGAGTTCGAATCTCACTCTCTCCGTCAAAATATTTTCAATATACATGGAGAAGTACCCAAGTAGGTTCAAGGGGACGGTTTGCTAAACCGTTAGTGTGGGCAACTGCAGCATGGGTTCGAATCCCATCTTCTCCGTCAAAAAAATCAGCTTCGAGTGAAGCTGGTTTTTTTTTAAAATAAGCATCCTTGAAGATCAAATGTTTGATCTAGGATTTCAATGTATCCTTATCTTTGTATCAGTCCGAAACACTATAAGAGCCGAAGAGATAATAGAGATTGGAATTGCATTTTCCGGTAAAAATATTCTAAATTTAATGATTTCTTCGCAACTTATTAAATCATCATTTAGAATTGCATAAATTTGAATACAGATCAGATCCACTATGTGAGTTTAATTTGAAAAATTATAAGCTTAATCAAATCCAAATTATTTATTAACTTAATTTTAGCATAAAGTTTGATTAGAAATCAATAATAAATTTAAGCTATTCAGAATAAATTGTAATATTAAGTATTGTTGTGGTATAATTTTATACGAGATAGGAGTGAAAATATGGTTGATAATGATAAAATTAATGAAATTATTAAAAAATTTGCATTTGAAATGAAAAACATTTTTAAAAATAATTTAATAGAAATTATTTTATTTGGCTCATATGCTAAGGGAAATGCAGAATATGGTTCAGATATTGATATAATGTTATTAGTTGATATTGATAAAAGTATTATTCCTCAATACAGACGTATTGTTGGAGATGTAGTTTTTAACATAGGTATTGACTATATAGTCCTTTTCTCTCCCATAATTCAAAATTATTATGAGTTTCAACAATATAAAGATGCTTCAGGATTTTTCAAAAATATTATTAGAGAAGGAGTTAAAATTAGTGCCTGATAATAATAAAATAGCCCTTTCAAATCATAGACTTGAAAACGCAAAAGAAGATTATTTAACTGCAGTAGATATGGTTAAGAGTGGACACTATAAAAGTGCCAATAATAGAGCCTACTATTCAATATTTCATTCAATTAGAGCAGTACTTGCGCTAGAAGGAATAGATTTTAAAAAACACTCCGCTGTCATATCACATTTTAATCAATATTATATAAAAACAGGTAAAATTGAAAATAAATTTTTTAAATTAATAAGTGATGCCAACTTAATTAGAAATGAGAGTGATTATAACGACTTTTATATTGCGTCAAAAGATGAATCTGAATTACAGGTTTATAATGCAAGAGAATTTTATGATATGATTTGCAGCTATATTGAAAAAGAATTAGAGTATATATGAATGTGAAATTGGGGGTAGATGTCTAGGTGGATTTGTTGATGCTTTATTAAATTCATATCTAACTTTGTCTAAATTACTTGGATAGATATTAAGAGATAAATGATTTTTTTAAATCTTCAAAGTCCATGTAAAAAGTAAGAAGTTTTAACTAATTCAGGATTGTCTTTAACCGCTAATTTCCACAATTTTGTATCTCCGTTTCTCATTGCGTTAGATACGATGGATGCAAATATTTCAGTATATATAACACTTTCGTCAGAATAAACTATTTCTTGATATGCCTTTATTACGTCTTCCCTCGTATTTACAGCATCAGCCAATCTTCGCAATTTGTTTTTACTTTCTTCAGACTCTTGAATCAACATAATTATCACTCCTTAAAATAATAATTTATATAATTACTGGAGAGTTAAAAGCTATTTTACAATTAAATACTCATCTAATAGTTAATATAAATCGATAATGTAGATGTAAGGTTTCTCTAATCGAGGTACTTTTCAATTAAAGACATAAAGATATAATTATCTCTAAAGATAATTATATCAAAGATAAAACAGAAAGTCTAATACCCAAGATACTCATAGGCTAATACTTCATATCAATAATTCCTTCACAAGCTCATAGATTCTCTCATTCGCATCTGTAATACTATTTTTTTGTGCATTTTTGGACATCTCACTCAGGTGAGAACTATTTTCTAAAAGGCTCTTAACCTGATTATACAGTAGGCTTCCTGTTAAGTCTTTTTCTTTAATTACTACTGCAGACCCATGTGCTTCTTGTGCTCTGGCATTGTATTCCTGATGGTTTGCAGTAACGTATGGAGAGGGAATTAGAATAGATGGTACACCCATGGCCCCTAACTCACTTATTGTTATTGCTCCCGCTCTACATACAGCTAAATCAGCTTTTGCTAAGACATTTGCCATATCGAATATGTACGGAAGAATAGTTAATCCAGGTCTATTTAGATTTTTATCCCCCAATTTTTCTTTTACAATATCGTATTGACTTTCTCCAGATGCAAATACAATTTCACACTCATCCCCTGTATAGTAATTCAAAATCATATCGCAAACTGCATTATTTATGTGCTCCGCTCCCCTACTTCCTCCAAAAATAACTAAAATCGGTTTTTCTTTACTAGCTCTTACCTTTTTTTTGTCCTTTTGGAGTAAAAGCTCTTTTCTTATTGGATTTCCAGTTACAACCAGTTTTTTGCTTGATTTAAAATATTTTTTGGATTCACTAAAACTAATCGCAACAGTATCAACTATATGAGACAAAATCTTGTTTGTAACCCCAGGAAACGCATTTTGTTCATGGATAAGTGTTGGAATCTTCATTTGAGATGCTATAAATAATACAGGACCACAGACATATCCTCCTGTTCCAATCACTATATCTGGTTTAAACTCTTTTATTAGTTTTCTTGCTGCAATTAGCGAAGAAAACAATTCCTTTAGAGCAACAACATTATGTAAAGACAGCTTCCTTTTGAAGCCACTTACTTTTATCAGCCTCAACTCAAATCCTTCATGTGGAACCAATTTTTTTTCTAATCCTTTTTCGGTCCCTACAAATACTACACTTGCATCTTGATATTTTTCTCTTAAATATTTTGCAATCGCAATTCCCGGATTTATATGCCCTGCTGTTCCTCCACCCGCAAATAATATCTTCACCAAATCTTCACCTCAGATTCTCTCATAATTTGCATACTTAGAAATATTCAATAGGATCCCAATTCCACTCATTAAAAATATTAGTGATGTTCCTCCATAACTAAAAAACGGCAGAGGCATCCCTGTTACAGGAATAGATGATGTAACAACAGCAATATTTATTATAACCTGAACAGCAATCAGTGAAGTTATCCCTATCGCAACAAGACTACCAAACATATCAGGAGCACTTACAGATATTTTAATCCCCCTCCAGATAAAAATTAAAAAAAGAATCAATACCGATAAAACACCTACAAATCCTAACTCTTCAGCTAATATTGCAAGTATAAAATCATTATATGGCTCTGGTATATATAAAAATTTTTGAAGACTCCTTCCTAATCCACGTCCAAATAAGCCCCCTGACCCTATGGCATAAAGAGATTGTACAATTTGCCAGCCTCCACCTTGTGGATCATCCCATGGGTTTAAAAATGATACCAACCTTTTTAACCTGTAGGGAGATGTAAGCACTAATCCAATGAAAGCAAAAACAGCAGGAAGTGAAAGTATAAAGAAATGCTTAATCTTTGCACCTGCACAAAAAAGTAGAACAGATGTAACCAATATTATCACTATGGTTCCACTCAAATGCTTTTCCAACAATAAAAATCCTGCATACATACCTAAAACACATAAGTAAGGAAGTAATCCCTTTGAAAATGATTCGATCTCATCCTTTCTCTTAGCTAAGCTGTGCGAGAAGAAAAGTATTATAGCCAGCTTTGCAATCTCAGAAGGTTGGATCGTAAATCCACCAAATCCAATCCATCTTCTTGCTCCATTTAGCTTAAGACCTATTCCTGGTATAAGTACTAATATCAATAAGATTATACTCACTAATACTATTATAGGTGAAACCTTACGAAGCTTTCTATAATCAATATTCATCATAACAAACATAGCAAATATGCCTAAAGGAGCATATATAAGCTGCTTTTTTAAAAAGTAATATGTATCACCATGCATGTAATTGTATGCATGAGGCGCTCCCGAACTAAAAACCATAATTGTTCCTAACGAAAGCAAAATAAAAACTACAATAAATATAAGGAAGTCTATGTTCTTTTTTATAATTATATCCCTCCTAAAATAATTTAATCTTTAATGCAAAGAATCCTATCACGCATAATATTATTTCTGCACACCAAAATACCGTTACAACTCTGGTCTCTTGCCAGCCGCACAGTTCAAAATGATGATGTAGCGGTGCCATTTTAAACACTCTTCTGCCTGTTAATTTAAATGACCCAACCTGTAAGATTACTGATAGCGTTTCAATAACATATACTCCACCAACAATAATTAGTAGTAGTGGCATCTTAAGTGCAATTGCAACTCCTCCTATAGCTCCACCTAATGCAAGTGAACCCGTATCCCCCATAAAAACTTTGGCTGGATATGAGTTAAACACTAAGAAACCCAAGCACCCACCTGCTATAAGGGTTGAAAATATTTTAATATATTCCCATTCCGGATTCAACATCGCCACTATAGTAAAAAATATCATAACGATCAGTGTTATACCAGATGCAAGCCCATCTAGTCCATCTGTTATATTTACCGCATTAGTCGTTGCTAAAAATATAATTATACTAAACGGAATAAAAAACCAAGCAAGGTTGATTGTTGTATCTAATCCCAAAAAAGGGACTAATATATCTGTCCCTATACTCGATTTTGAAATATAGAACGAGAATGCTGTTGCCACAAGGAACAAACCTAACATTTTATGAGTCGCATTCAATCCATCTTTATGTTTTTTGACAACTTTCAAATAATCATCAATAAAACCTATCAATCCAAATGCCACAGTGACAAATAGTATTGTTAAAATCTTTTTATTATATAATGAATAATAAATCGATAATGCTAAAACTGGTATCAGAAATATAATTCCTCCCATTGTGGGCGTACCCATTTTTATCAGATGCGTTTTAGGTCCATCATCACGTACTGTTTGCCCAAATTTAAGCTTCGTTAAAACTGGTATAAGAATTGGACCTAAAATCAGAGTAAGTATAAAAACGGCGCTAAACATAAAAACTTGTATTGACATATTTTTCATCCTTATAATTATTCGTTATTAAGTTGTTCTAGAATCTCTGCAACAACCTCCCGTTCATCAAAATGAATTGTTTTATCTTTAAAAATTTGGTAAGTTTCATGACCTTTGCCTGATAGTACTATAATATCTTTTGGTTTCGCATTTTCAATCGAATATTTTATAGCCTTACGCCTGTCTTCTATAGTAATATATGCTGAATTTAGGTTCTTTATACCCGTCTCAATATCCTCTATAATCTGTTTTGGATCTTCTGTCCTGGGATTATCTGATGTTATTATTGTAAAGTCAGCTATCCTACCTGATATCTCACCCATTATTGGACGCTTTGTTTTATCACGGTCCCCACCGCATCCAAAAACGCTTACAACCCTTTGGGCAGCAAAACCCTTTACAGTTGTTAGAATATATTCAAGGCTATCTGGGGTATGGGCATAATCGATAATTATTGTAAAATCCTTATTTGTATTTATCACTTCAGCTCTTCCTGGAACTTGAATATTTTTAAGACCTTTTTTAATTACATCAATTGGAACATTCATATATCGACAAGCTCCAATTGCAGCCAAGGCATTATAAACCGTGAATTTACCAGGAATATTTACGAAAATTCGATCTTGCACCCATGAGGATACAACTGTAAACTCAACACTATCTGAATTCAGCTTTATATCCTTTGCACAGATGTCTGCAGCATTCTCGATCCCATAGGTCAATACTGGACACAAAGCTTCTTCAATAACCTTTTGGCTATAATCATTATCAATATTGACTAAACCCTTTTTACACATCTTAAACAGTTTAACCTTTGCCAAAATATAATTGTCAAAGGTTCCATGAAAATCAAGATGATCCCTTGATAAGTTTGTAAAAATTCCGATATCAAAATCTGTACAGCTTACCCTGTGTAAATCTAAAGCATGCGATGAGACCTCCATTACTACATCGTTTGCATTCTTTTCTAGCATCTTTGCGAACAATTCTTGCAAATCGTATGACTCTGGTGTTGTTCTGTCAGCTTTTAGTACTTTATCTCCAATGCTATTAGCAATTGTCCCAATTAGTCCAACCTTCCTATTATTATGCTCAAGTATTGATTTTATCATATAGGTCGTCGTAGTTTTGCCTTTGGTTCCGGTTATACCAGTAATATTAAGTTTCTTCGATGGATAATCAAAAAATATATTCGATATATGCGAAAGTACATACCGTGAGTCTGAGACTTTTACAACTGTAATATCAGAAAAGCAAGCTATATCTTTTTGAATTATGATAGCAGATGCACCATTTTTTATAGCCGCATCAATATATTCATGCCCGTCTGTCTTGTATCCCTCAATACATACAAATACATACCCCTCCCTAACCTTCCTCGAATCATATGCAATATCAACTATTTCTATATCATCCAAGCCTTTTATAAAGTCAACATCAATTCCTTTTAATACTTCATTTAATTTCATCATATTCTCCTTCTTTCATTCTTTAATCAACTTCCTTACTTCTAAATTCAACTGAAACAATTGAGCCTTTTTTTACAAGCTCATTTGGGCTTACTGACTGAGCAGTTGAAACACCAATGCCAGATACCTTTATATTTAATCCAATATCATTTAGCGCCTGTTTAGCCTCTAACATTGTTTTATCAGCAAGGTTAGGTACTTTCACTAGCACATGCTCACTCTTTTGATTGGTATAAAGTATGATAACTGATTTCTTAGGTATCATAACACCAGCTTTAGGCATTTGCTCAATTATTGTTCCTGTCTGAGTCCCTTCTACTTTATACTCAAGACTAAATTCTTTCAAGATTTTTTTTGCTTCTTCTATGGTCTTATCCTGTAAGTTTGGCACACAAACATCTTCAGCCATCAATTCTTTGTCTTTGTCTGTATAACGCCTAGCTACTTCAAGATAGTTTAGCGTATCCTCAACTAATCTCCCTGCAACAGGTGCAGCTATAGCTCCACCGTAATACTCACCCCCTGAAGGATAGTCTAATACTACTAATGCACAAATAACAGGATTATCTGCAGGTGCGAATGCTGAAAATGAAGCAATGTAATGTCCTTTTTCAGTCGTCTCGGATGTACCAGTCTTTCCTCCTACCCTATATCCTCTCACATAGGCATTCTTACCAGTTCCATCAGCAACTACACCCTCTAAGATATCTCTTAGTGTTTCAGAGGTCTTATTTGATATCACACTTCTTATAACCTCTGGATCAAATTTTTTGACGACATTTCCTTCATTGTCAACCAATTTTTGTATTAGTCTTGGCTTCATTAATTTCCCTCCGTTTGCAATCGCAGCATAAGCTGTAATAAGCTGGATTGGAGTAATTTGAAACCTTTGACCAAAAGAAGCACAGGCCATATCTATTTCTATAGGTTTTTTATGGAAAATACTTCTCGCCTCACCAGGCAACATAATATTTGTCTTGTCAAAAAAACCAAACGCACGAATGTAAGTATAAAATTTTTCAATTCCGAGACTTTGAGAAATCCTAACAAATACAGGGTTACAAGAATTATAAACACCCTGCCTAAAGGTTTCATTTCCATGGGCATTGGGCTTCCAACACTTGATATTAAAGCCTTGCAACGTAATTGTAAAATCATTTACAGGTGATTCCGGGGTTATCGCACCTTCCTCAAGCCCTGCAGCAGATGTAATCGCTTTAAATGTAGATCCAGGTTCATATGTATCAGTAACCGCTTTATTACGCCAAACTGTCTCTTGTAATATTTTAATATCTTCTTTCGTAGTCCCTTTCCATTTTGATTTATCAACACCTGTAGGGGCACCTTTGGGATCATTTAGATCATAATCAGGTTTGGAAACCGATGCTAATATATCACCATTTCGTGGATCCATTATAATAGCAGTAGCTCCTTTTAAAAGATTATTATCATCTATAGCTTTTTCAATTATTTTCTGAGCAAAATACTGGATAGTTTCATCAATAGTAAGAATAGCATTTAAACCATCTTGGGGGTATATTCTTTTTTCATCAGTAAAAGGAATTTCACGCCCACCTGCATCAACCTCGCTTAGAATTTTTCCAGGTACACCTTTTAAATAAAAATCCGCCATACGCTCAATACCGTCAAGTCCTTGATTATCTTCTCCTGTGAAGCCAATAACATGTGCAGCTAGATTTCTATTTGGATAGAACCTCTTTGCGTCTTCATCAACATAAATACCCTCTACCTTATCTTCTTGAATAAAGCGGCGAACCTTATCGCCTACTTCTTTATCAACCTTTTTCTTAATAACCTCATAACGACTTGATCTTTTCAGCTTTTCTAAAATAATTTGTTTATCGAATTCAAGAATTTCTGATAATTTTGTTGCTATTAAATCTATATTTTTGTTCGCCTTTCTTAAATCTTGAGGACTTGCAATTATCTTATCGACAGATGCACTAATTGCAAGCTCTTTGCCATTTCTGTCATAAATTGTACCTCTTCTGGGAGTGATTTCACGATCCCTATTCTGCTGTTCAAATGCCTTTTGAGATAACCAGTTGCCATTAACAATTTGTATCCAAGCAACTCGACAAATTAATCCAAATATAAGAACCGTAAAAAATACCAATATCGAAAGACTTCTTTTTTTAAACTTTAAACCAGGTTTATCCAAATAATTACCCCCCAGCACATACTCTTTATCCTAATAAAACTTTTCTTTAATTCTACAACTTTTGAGCTACCTTTTCTATCCCTATTTTCTGTTTTTCCCTGGTTTTACATTCTCTGTTATCTTGAAGCAAAGTTGCTATTATATATTTATTCGAAATTATACAAATTAGCACAAGTAGTAAAGTACTCACAAGATAAATAGAATTCTTAATTCAAAAGAAGTTGAAACTTCTTTTGAATTAAGAATTCTATTTATCTACATGAACTAAAAATTGACTAATAAAAAATCATTTTTAGGAACTTTAACATAAACAATTTGGCATTTATCTGGTTTTTGCATCCCCAGTTTATTTTCTGCAATATCTCTAAGCGTTTGTAAATCTGTACTATTTTCTATTCTAACTTTAATTATTGAGTTCTCATTTTTAATCTGTTTGTATTCTTTTTCATATTTATCAACGCAATAGTTTAATTCAGTTATTGTTGAATACCTATATAAGACAACTAGACTTAAAATTAAAATCAAAGTAACAAAAGAAAATAATTTTAGTTTCATAATGTTGATCGCCCGTATATTCTTTTCTCTTTTTATTTTAGTAATAGCTTCATTTGGCTCATATTCTAATCGTTTTGCAACTGATCCGTTAATATATTGGTTTTTTGAATCATACATTTAATAATTCACTCCTCCTTTGTTACCCTTAAGACTTCTCCAATACTCTTAGTTTAGCGCTTCTAGATCTTAGATTAGAAAGCAATTCTTCTTCATCTGCTACTACCGGCTTCTTAGTAATTAACTTTGCAATTGATTTTTTCCCACATATACATACCGGAAATTCTTTTGGACATGTACATGGATTAACCATTGCTTGAAACGCATTTTTTACAATTCTATCCTCCAAAGAATGAAAAGTAATTATGCAAAAACGTCCACCCGGCTTTAATATCTTAATACCTTCCTCTATAGCTTTCTTTAAAACCTCAAGTTCATTATTAACAGCAATTCTTATCGCTTGAAACGTCCTCTTTGCTGGATGAGGTCCTTCCCGTCTTGCATTATGCGGAATTGCTTTCTTAATTATTTCAACTAACTCGTATGTAGTTTCAATTTTTTTTGAAGCCCTCACTTCAACAATAAATTTCGCAATCCTTGCTGCCCAATTCTCTTCACCATAATTTCTAATAATACCCTTAAGCTCATCTTCACTAAATTCATTAACTATCATCTCAGCTGTCAAGCCAGTGTTCCTATCCATCCTCATATCAAGTTTCGCGTCTTTATTATAACTAAACCCACGCTCACCCTCATCTAATTGATAAGAAGAGACACCAATATCCAGCAGTATTCCATCAACTGCTTTAATATCATTTTCTTTACAAACATCTTTTAAATACATAAAATTCTTATTGACAAGTATAAACTTAGCAAGGCTTCCAGTTTCACTTAATACAGTTTTGGCATATGTAAGTGCTTCATAATCCTGATCAAGACCTATTAATATACCATCTTCATTAAGTCTTTTTAAAATTTCAGATGAGTGACCTGCACCACCTAAAGTGCCATCAAGATATACTCCATCACTTTTAATATTCAAATACTCCAAACATTCCTTTAGTAAAACTGGTTTATGTCCAAATTCTTTTATCATATCAAATTCCTAACATAGCCATTTTTTCGAGATTTTTACTAGACTCTAAAAAGTCGTTTGAATTGTACACTTCCCATTTCTGCCTATCCCACAATTCTACTCGTAAAGAAACCCCTATGATGCTTAAGTCTTTATCAAAAGAAGCGTAAGCTCTAAGATTCTGAGGTATTAATATCCTACCTTGTTTATCAATCTCACACTCAGAGGCTCCTGCAAAAAAGAATCTAATAAAATTTCTGACATCTTTGTCTGTAAACGGTAATGTCTTTAATTTGTCTTCAAGGCTCTTCCACTCTTGCAGTGAATATGCAAACAAACAATTATCAAGTCCTTTGGTTATAATAAACTTATCCCCAAGTCCTTCTCTAAATTTCGAAGGGACACTTACCCTCCCTTTAGAATCAATGGTATGTTGATATTCACCATAAAACAATCATTTCACCTCACCGTTGTAGTTCTTATCCCACTTCATCCCACTTTTCTCCACTTTTAATCTTATTCTATTCTATTGCTACTTAATTATCAAGATTAAATTTGTCCATTTATAAAATTAATTTTATTCAAGAACAGCTAAAATGCGTCATAAAACCACCTGAGACCAAAATTCGCAAATATCATTTGCGAATTTTGGTCTCAGGTGACATGTTACATTTGAATAAATTGTATTAGATGAGCCCGTATGCTTGCATTTCCGCTTTGAGTATTTCTAAATTATTTTCACTTATTTCAACAAGAGGCATACGGCAAATTCCTACATTCATACCAAGAAGGTTTAGTGCTGCTTTAATTGGAATAGGGTTAACCTCAACAAATAAAGCTTTTATCAGGTTTAATGTTCGAAGTTGAATTTTTCTTGCAAAATCAATTTCTCCAGAAAGAAATTTAGTAACTATATCATTAGTGTCTTTAGGTATTATATTTGCCATAGTCGAAATAACACCTTTGCCACCAAGAGAAAGAACAGGCAATATAATATTATCATCCCCAGAGTATACAGCAAAATCTTCTTTGCATAAGTTTACTATATCTCCAACTTGTGAGAGGTTACACTCTTTAATCGCAATAATATTATCTATTTCAGATAAAGATTTAACTGTCTCGGGATTAATATTAAGGTTAGTCCTTGCAGGAACATTGTAAAGGATAACGGGTATTTTAATGTTATTAGCAATAACCTTGAAATGCTCATAAAGTCCTTTTTGTGTTGTCTTATTATAATAAGGCGTAACAGAAAGAATGGCATCGGCGTGAGCTTCCTCCGCTGCTTTTGATAATTCTATGGCATGCTGTGTATTATTACTTCCTGTACCTGCAATGACCGGCACTCGCTTATTAATTTTTTCTACGGCAAATTTAATAGCTGAAATATGCTCTTCATCGGGCATAGTTGAAGCTTCACCAGTAGTTCCACATATAACAATAGCATCAGATCCACCCCTAATCTGAAATTCTATAAGTTCTTCTAGCTTACTATAATCAACACCATCGTCTGTAAATGGAGTCACAACAGCTACAGCAGAACCAATAAATAATGGATTTCTCAATAATATTCACCTCTTTTTTGTTAATTAAAATATTAGTAATAAAATTTACGTAACTATCGAAATAATTATAACCTATTACTTTCTTGTAAAATTGTACTATTTTGTAATACCACCGTCAATAAAAAAGTATATTATCATCGCAAAACCTTAATCTAGAAGGTATTTACTTATAACAGAAGATACATTATAATAGCGTCGTTGATTAGTCAAAGTATAGTTTTAGGAGGAGCTTATGAAAAAAGTAAAAATAATAGGTATGACAATGCTGAATGAAGAACAGATAAAAAAACTATCCAGGATTTGTGACCTGGAAGTATATTATGATAATGTATTAGAAAGACAAACCTCACAAGTAATTGAAAGAATTAAGGATGCAACTATTATAGGCATAAATACATTTACTCCAATTAACAAAGAGGTATTGGATGCATGTCCTCAAATAACTCATATTATTTCATGTGCTTCTGGTACTGATCATATAGATTTAGTTGAATGTAAAAAAAGAAACGTGTCTGTTACATGGTATCCTTATTATTGCACACGCATAGTTGCTAGAAAACCTTTGGCTTTATATTAATAGCAATGAACCAGATATTAAAAGCTGTAAAAAATTACGAGGATAATAGGTGGGATTATCTTTCTTTTAGAGGAAGAGAACTATTTGGCAAGACATTATGTATATTGGGCTATGGAAATACAGGTAAATTTATTGAAAACTATGCAAAAGCTTTTGGTATGAGAGTTTTATGTATAAACTCAAAAACATCAGAAAATGAAGTATTGGAGATACTTAAGCAAGCTGACGTAATTACAATTACTATGAGCCTAAATAGTAGTACATACAGATATCTTAATAAAGAAAAACTAAATTACTTAAAAAATGATGTTGTAATTGTAAATACTGCAAGGGGCGGAATTATTAATGAAGATGATTTAGCTGGTTTTTTAAGTGAAAATAAGAACGCAATAGCTTTTCTTGATGTCCTACAAAATGAGCCTCCAGACGAAAATCATCCATTTAGAACATTACCTAACGTTATTGTAACTCCGCATATAGCGTGGAATTCTGTAGAATCGGATGCTTATATATCAAACTCATTTTACAGTTCTATTGTTTCTTCAATTAATGACTCACATAGTTAGTGACAATTGCCCCTGGCCACTTGTCACTAACAAAATTTATTCATCAACTATTTAAAATCATATGCTAATTATGATATAATAAAAATAGACGACAAAGAACTAAACTTTCTACTGTTGATTTTCAATTAAATTAATATTTTGCATTTTACCGATGTTGGAATTATCCTGTTTTCAAAGCACGAAACTATAGTTATTATAATTTTGCACTTTATTATTTTCAATTTACTAAATTGGAAATAATGTAAAAAAGTGCAAAATTATAATAAGCATTATTGTACCAGAAACTTATCTAAAGAGTTAAGGAGGAATTTAATTATGACTAAAACTGTAAAAAAAGGATTGGTTTTTGTATTAGTTTTTTGCTTAATTATTACTTCTCTAGTTTTTGATATTATTCCGGTTAATTTGAACAGCTCTAATATTTCATATGCAGCAGATCAAATAATACCAGTAGTTACAGTAACTGCATCATCATCATATTCATCTGAGACTGCTCCTAGTGAAACGGTTGACGGAATAATTCAAGATCAAAACAATTGCTGGGCTAGTAAGTCCGATCCAACTAATTCTCAGTGGATAGAATACGATCTTGGAACAAGTCAAGATATTACTAATGCTGTACTGTATTTCAGAAATTTAAGCGGAAATGCATTTTGTGTTCCAACGAGCATAACTTTCCAAGTTAGTAATGACAACAGTAACTGGACTACTGCTGCTATAGGCAAATCAACAAATGTACCTACTGAAGATACGAATTATTCTACATGGCCGTCATATACTTATAATCTAAATTTTTCTGGTAGATATCTAAAATTATTATTTACAGATGGTAGCCAGAATACCCAATATGGATGTATCGAACTTACTGAAATTCAGATATATGGCAACGATAATATACAGGCGCAAGATATGATAGCTTATTTTGCTAATCAAAAGTCAAATAGCATTGATTTTTGTGTCAATGTCAGAGCAAAGCAATCTCTTGACGATCCTAGCTCAATCTATTACGACGGGTATCTAAAAAGTGCTACTGTATATTATATAGTAACTTCAGATCCAATGGAAAAGACCCCTAATACCTCTACTCCATTGAACTTTGATTTAGCCGAAACCGACACGACGCAATTAACAAACTTTAGAAGTTATGCAATAACACATGCACACAGCATGAGATCTGTAAGAACAGTTACGCTAAATGATAGTAACGATTTAGTTACAATTTGGCAAACCGGTAGTTTTACGCTAAGTGACGCAAGTTCGGGGTTGTTTATGGGTAAAGCTCAATTAAAGAATTTATTAGAACCATATATTACTTATACCGTATATACTATGATGGATGAAACATTTTATGGATATGATACCACACCTACAACAAATGTCATTGGAACTCAAAGGTATAAACTCGATTCTTCATTTGTTGGTTTCCCTGGGAACGGGAACACATTTACTTTAAGCGGTATAGTAGAACCCATAATATCTTTTGATAATGAAGATTCTTCTGATAGTGTAGAAGATCCTCTTAATAACGAAAATTCTTTTGATCCAAATGATCCAAATTGGTGGTCCAATACGGGTGGGATAAAAATTAGTTCTACTAAGCCAGTAACTGTTTATTCGATAGCTGTTGATGAAAAGATAACAGTTGATAATATAAACAGCGAATTTATGATAGACCCAAATAATACTATAAAGAGTCTAATCAAGAATACTGATAATGATACATATCCAACTGGGGGTACGCTTTTATATACGAATGATATAAAAGAATATAATAGCAATATATCATCGTCAAATGGAAATACAATAATTAACTATAAAGATCCAATGAATAGCTTAAATATTGGAAACACTTACACGCTATACTTTGTAGCTGTTGACAGTCAAGGTAATTGTTCAAATATTCTAAAAACTACTGATGTGACAATCACAGCGGGCATTACTGGTCCTACTCTAAGTTGGCTTCAGATAAACGGTAATTCTAACCCGAACGTAACAATGCAAATGAAACGTGCTCCATTTGATTCAGATCCAACTAAATATTCAGATGTGGTAAATGATTATAACATTCAGATGCGTACAAATCTAGATGCGACGGGGTATTATGTTTGTTTGCCTAAAATATGTTCTATATATAACAATAAATATTTTAATTGGTTTTATAATATAGCAAGTAATCCAAATTCATCTACACAAGTTCAAGATATTGGAATATTGGGGAGTAATAAGACTGCACTAACTAATCCTCAGAAATATCAGATTTTTATTCAGTATGCGAAGTTTAGTGGATTATACAAAAAATACAAAATACTACAAGATTATGGGAAATATATTAACTCTGAGAATGGTTATTATTATTGGAAAAATAATAGTCTTGATAGTGGTGTGAAAACGAACATAGAAAGCGGTGGAAGTACTGATTCATATGGTATCAATCAAGGGAATGATATTTATGATAACTTTACTGATTCGTCAACTAGTGGAGCGAGCGCTGCAGATAGTGCGAGTACTGTTGCAAATTCATTTGCTTCTGCTATTTGTGCCGGTGTTGGAGTAGGAACATTTTTAGGTCAAATTGCAACGGAATATGCTTCAAGTGCATTAACCAGTGGAAATATATTTTCAGCTATACTTCAAGGTGCAGGTGCAACTGCTGAAGCAGGGTGTGCAATGTTAACATACTATGAAAAGGAAAGTGAAAGTGGATTTGAGTTAGCTCAGCAATTAAAATCAAATGAGGATACGAAGACAAATTGTTTTGAAAATCAAATAAATAATAATAATAATTTAATAAATGACCTAAGCCAAATTGAATTTTTTTCTGACTCAGAAGTTAATATTTGCGATACAAATATTAATAAACTGGAGCTGTTTTGCTTAATGTCATATGCTCAAACTAAAGGTGGACAGTTTGAAACAAAAGCAGGTAATATTGGATCATTAGTATTAGGAAGAGACCTGCCATTATTTAAGTATGAATACTTATCTGTATGGGGGATTGATGATTTTTTAGATTCTTCTCAAACTTTAGGTACTACCCCGCAAACAGATTATTTGGTGACTTGTAATGGTTCAGATTCACATTATGGACATAGAGCTGATTATAGTATATTGCCCAATAAAGATGATATTTATGTTAGTACAATAAATATACCTCATTACTATGTGTTTGCATTTCTTTATCCTACAAATACACAAGTATCAAATATAAATGATCCAACTGATCCAACTAGTCTTTATTATAACCTTGGTAATAGTTTTATTAGTACATTACATATGAGTGTAAAACCAAAACTTGAAACAGTAGCATTAAATGATGAAAGTAGTAAACAATATTCAAGCAGTTTTGTACTAAGTAATTATTCCAGCATCACACTTGTTAAGGGATATAAATATGTATTATTCCTTAACGACAATCCAATACTAGATCCAAATAGTGGTCTTCTTCTTGAATATAGAATTTATAGAGATGGATTTATTTATACTAATGATTCAGGAACTAATTTTAGGCCACTTAATAGTATTGATGCCGATGCATTTGCTAGATTTTTTTGCATGGCTTCATTTTTAAATTGCACTTCAGATCTTTTATTTCCAGACATCAGACAATATTATAATAATTACTGGATTGGCAAGTGGGACTATGCAGACCCTATTAAGATTACTTCTAGCACGTTTACAACTAGTGATATTAATGGACTTTCTTACACTTTACCTAGTGGATGTAATTAAAAAACGAGTGATATATGAGCAAGAAAAGAACAACATAAGCCTAAGGCTCATGTTGTTCTTTTCTTGCTCATATACCTTTTATTATCTCAAACAACATATTCTTAACCTTCTCATTATTCTGATCAAATACCCTTAAAACCTCATTCTCAGTTACAGGCTTAATATCAGGGTTGCCTTCAAGACCTGCATCAAAGTCGGTTATGAGCGAGATGTTTACATATTCGATATCTAGCTCTTTTGCTAGGTAGCACTCGGGGTATTGGGTCATATTGATTACCTCCCAGCCCATTTTGCTAAACCAACGGCTTTCAGAGATTGTTGAAAACCTGGGGCCTTGAATTACAACAACAGTACCTTTTTCATGGATTGTTATATTTTGAGATTTACCAGCTTCAATTGCAATCTGACGCAAATGATCACTGTATGGATTGGCTGTACTAATATGCCTGACCTCTGAACCCTCAAAGAAAGTATCTGCTCTTCCCCATGTTCTATCGACAAATTGATCACAGATTACGAAATCCCCTGGTTTAATATGTGGCTGTAAGCTTCCACTTGCAGTAGGTCCGATTATATTTTTTACACCAAGCTCTTTCATTGCATATAAATTTGCCCTGTATGGAATCTTATGTGGCGGATATTGGTGGTTTACTCCGTGCCTTGGCAAAAATGCGACTTTCTTTCCAGCATATTTTGCGATTGATATTTTATCACTAGGTTTTCCAAAAGGCGTGTTCATATCGATTTTTTCAACATCACCTAAAAATGAATAGAAGCCCGATCCACCAAAAACTCCTATATCTGCTGTAAATCCCATAAGTTACCCTCCCTGACGTGATTTATTAATTATTGCTATATATGCTACAAGCCACGCCAGTCCGAAGGAGAAACCAGCCAGAACATCACTTGCATAATGAACCCCAAGATAAATTCTAGAAAGACCAATTGAAAAGATAAATACACAAAACAAAAGTGTTATGACATATTTTTTCCATCTAACCTGAGTATTAATAACAATCAAATAAAGAATAAGACCATAAAAACAAAGTCCAGTCATTGAGTGACCGCTTGGGAAGCTAAATCCGGTTGCATCGACTAGTCTTAATATGTCGGGGCGTTCTCTATGAAAAATAAATTTAAACGCCTCATTAATTACAAATGTTAACATTAGATTGATTAAAATATATTTGCTGTAAACGCTATATTTTTTATGCTTTTTCAATATAAAGAAAGACAGAAATGATATCAAAATCAAAAATTGTCCTGAACCAAGATAAGAAATTATTTTCATTAAAAGTGTTAAGTCTTTATTAATAAAATTATCAATATAATCATATATTCTACCATCAAAAACTGCAAGGTTTTGTTCGATTAGTCGTTGACTAATCATTATAAAACAGATTAAAGGTAAAGTAGTAAAATAAATCGTAAGTTTATGTTTATTAAAGAATTTATAAACAATGAATACAAATATAATCAGTAATAAAAAAATGATAGAATAATGTGTAATCAAGCTTTCGATGCTGTGCCATTTATCTCCGACAATAAACCCAAGAATCACGAATGAACTGCACCATATGACTGATCCTATAAAATTGAATGTAAGAAAAATGCTAAGCTTAATCTTATCAATTCCACTAAAATAAGGTATCAGATGCCTTAAGCCAGGGACGTATCTGCCAAATAAAAATAAAGATATCTTATACTTATCAAAAATACGTTTAGAATTGTCTATGCTCTCTCTTTTCAGATGCAGAAAATTACTGAATATTATAAGAATCTTTTCGCTATATTTATAACCAATTATGTAAGCAGCTAGTGAACCAATATTTGTACCAATAACTGCATATATTATTGCCAGTATTAAGGAAGAATCGGATTTCTGAGTTAAAAATCCTAAAAATGTCATGATTGGTTCGCCTGGTACAGGTACTCCGAGAAATTCAAATATTAAACATATCAATACACCCATATTTCTATAATGTTGTATTAAATTAATTATGTATTCTTTAAACATTATTACTCCTTTAAGGGCATTAACAACTTTACAAGTATAACACACATGTTATAATCATGCTATAAGAATTAAGAAAAAATGTTGCTTTCAAACGATTATATGGAGGGTTATAACAACAATGAATCGAGTAAAACGCCTATCTGTAGAAAAAAAGACGAATTCGCTATTGAATCAAATTACTTATTTAGCGACATTAAGAACAACTTGAATCTATCTGGTATTACTAGACTTAAAGTAATTCAATGCTATGACATAGAAAGTCTAGAACAGCATGAATATGAAAATGCTAAAAAAAGTGTGTTTTCTGAACCGAATGTTGATATCACATATGACGAAAATATAAACATATCTGCGTATGATTTTGTTTTTCGAGTATCATTTCTGCCAGGTCAGTTTGATCAAAGAGCTGACTCTGCTATGCAGTGTATAGAGATTTTATTTGAGGGTAAAAAAGTTAATATTCACTCATCAAGGGTTATCGCCATCAGTGGAACCCTTACAGATAATGATAAAGACAGAATAAAAAACTATATCATTAACCCTGTGGAGTCCCTCGAAATAGACTTTCAAAAACCAGATAGCCTTAATGTCAAAGCTTGCATACCTGACAAGGTTAATGTTATTGAAAACTTTATTGATTTTTCAGAATATGAGCTTTTAAAATTTTATAAAGACTTTGGATTTGCAATGAGTTTTAGCGATCTACTTTTTTGCAAAGACTATTTTAAAGATGAACTTAAGAACCCTACTATTACTGAACTTAAAGTTATAGATACCTATTGGTCCGATCACTGCAGACATACAACCTTTCTTACTGAGATAGAATCAGTTGAAATTGATGATGGTGATTTTAGTAAACCTATCAAAGATGCTTATGAGGGTTATTTAAAAGACCGAGAGTTGGTATATTTAAATAAATCTAAAAAAATGACCCTCATGGATTTGGCGACTATTGCAATGAAAAAGATGAAACTTTTAGGTCTCTTAAATGATTTGGATGAATCTGATGAAATAAATGCCTGCAGTTTAAATGTAAAGGTTTTAATAGATGGTGAAGAGCACGACTATTTGGTTATGTTTAAAAATGAAACCCATAACCATCCAACAGAGATAGAACCGTTTGGAGGCGCCGCAACCTGCCTAGGTGGTGCAATCAGAGATCCCCTGTCTGGAAGATCCTATGTATATCAAGCAATGAGGATAACAGGGTCAGGTGATCCAAGGGCAAGCATTGATAAGACACTTCCAGGAAAGCTCCCCCAAAGGACAATAACGCTTGGTGCTGCAAGTGGTTATAGTTCATATGGAAATCAGATCGGGATAGCTACCGGGTTTGTTAGAGAGTATTATGACGAAAGATTTATAGCTAAACGTATGGAGGTTGGAGCTGTTATAGGTGCCACACCTAAAGATAAAGTTGTAAGAAGTAATTCTAAGCCTTCGGATTTAATCCTTCTAGTTGGTGGACGTACTGGAAGGGATGGATGTGAGGGCGCGACCGGGTCTTCAAAAGAACATACGAATGAGTCAATTTTAACCTGCGGCTCTCAAGTACAAAAAGGAAACCCTCCTACCGAAAGAAAGCTGCAAAGATTATTTAATATTCCAGAACTTAGCAAAATGATAAAAAAATGCAATGACTTTGGAGCAGGTGGTATATCAGTTGCAATAGGTGAATTGGCTGATAGCTTGGTTGTAGATTTAGATACTATACCTAAAAAGTATGAGGGTTTAGATGGAACTGAACTTGCTATATCTGAATCCCAGGAACGAATGGCTGTTGTGATTGATCCTGGTAATTTAGATAGATTTTTTGCCTTCACGGATAAAGAAAACGTTGAATGTACTAAAGTTGGTAATATTACAAGTGATGGATGCTTAAGGATGGTTTTAAATGGTGAGGAGATTGTAAATATTAAACGTGATTTCTTGAATACGAATGGGGTGAGTACAAAAACAAGTGTTTCGATTGAAAGCCCTGATAAAAACACCAATTATTTTAATCAAAATATCGATTTATGTAAAAATGATCTTAGAGATATTTGGATATCGAAACTGCAAGACTTGAATGTTGCATGCCAAAAGGGGCTAATCGAAAGATTTGATAGCACTATAGGCTCAAATACTGTTCTTATACCTTTTGGGGGAAAATATTACTTGACTCCAATCGAGGGAATGGTTGCAAAAATTCCCGTAGAGAGTGGAGATACAACTACAGGAACAATAATGACTGCAGGATATGATCCGAAGCTTGCTATTTGGAGTCCATTTCACGGAGGAGTTTTTGCGGTTATT